>JANYAW010000051.1 GCA_025361105.1 Rhodocyclaceae bacterium
CACAGCAGCCTTGGCCCATGGCACTTTGAAGCGCTGGTCGTCGGAGATGGCGCTATCGTAACTCCATTCGTGGATGCCCATTTTTTGTGATTGCAGCGTGACCAGGGAAGCAGGGCGTTGATGAATATCCTGTCCGTTCAAAAAACGATCAATTGATACCGCGGCGGCATGTCCATGTGCGACTGCGGTGATGATATTTTTGGGTCCGAAAGCCGCATCGCCACCAAAAAAAACTTCACTGCGCGAGGACTGAAAAGTTAAGGTGTCGAGCACCGGCAATCCGTTGCGATCAAATTCAATTCCACTATCGCGCTCTATCCAAGGGAAGGAATTTTCCTGCCCGACGGCAATCAACACGGCGTCGCATTCGATGAATGCTTCGGCTTCGCCGGTCGACACCAAACTGCGCCGCCCGTTCGCGTCATATGTCGCTTTGACCACATCAAAACTCATACCGATGAGCTTGCCGTTCTCATATTCAAAACGTATCGGCACATGAAAATTCAGAATCGGAATGCCTTCATGTTGCGCGTCTTCTTTTTCCCATGGCGAAGCTTTCATTTCTTCAAAGCCGCTACGCACAACCACCTTGACATCACTACCACCTAGGCGACGCGCCGAGCGGCAGCAATCCATTGCCGTGTTGCCACCGCCGAGCACGATGACGCGTGGCGCGATGGTGGTGATGTGGCCGAACGACACCGAGGCCAGCCAGTCGATACCGATGTGAATATTTGCGGCCGCTTCAGTTCGTCCGGGGATATCCAGATTGCGTCCACGCGGTGCGCCGCAACCGACGAATACGGCATCGTAATTTTGGGTCAAAAAATCCTTCATTGAATCTATGCGCTCGCCTCCGCGAAACGCCACACCCAAATCGAGTACGTAGCCGGTCTCTTCATCAATGACCGATTCGGGCAGGCGGAAGCGTGGAATTTGTGAGCGAATAAAGCCACCTGCTTTAACCTCGCTATCAAACACGGTGACCTGGTAACCAAGCGGCGCGAGATCGCGCGCCACTGTCAATGCAGCAGGCCCGGCACCGATACAGGCAACTCGTTTGCCGTTGGATGGTGCAGCACCTGGCATGCGCGCGCTGACATCGCCTTTCATGTCGGCGGCCACCCGTTTGATGCGGCAAATCGCTACTGGTTCTGGCGTTTCACCGTTGTTTTCCTCAACGCGACCACGTCGACAAGCGGGTTCGCAAGGGCGGTCGCAAGTGCGACCCAAGATGCCGGGGAAAACATTCGACACCCAATTGACCATGTAGGCATCGGCATAACGACCTTGCCCCACCATGCGTATGTATTCGGGAACCGGTGTGTGCGCAGGACAAGCCCACTGGCAATCCACCACACGATGAAAATAATCCGGGTTGCTGGTATCTGTCGGCTGCAAAGTAATCTCCTTGCGAAATGCTAATTGAGATTGCGACCTTGAATCATAGGCAAGCTGGTCGGCGGGCAATATGCCGATGAAGCGGGGGAATGCAGCGCAATCGGACAATATTCATCGGTCATGAAAAACGCCTTGTTGGCTGAAGGTACACGCTGCCCGTCAGTTGGTGCTGGCGATACGCCGTGGCGACTAAAGTACTTTCAGCGCTTTCGCCACTGCGGGTAACAACCGCGCCCGCTGCGCCACGTCAGTGGATTCTTGCAATGAAAAATACAGCGGCAATAAAAAACCGGCGAGATTGTGACGACGGGCGAGCGAGGTTTGCGTTGTCGGCTCGTCGGTCTTTTGCGCGGCCATCAAAGTCGCAATCCACGCATCCCAATCGGCATTGTCGTGCAGCGTTTTGCGCGCGATGTAAAACACCGGTGCCATCAATCGCTCGCCTTCGTGGTAGTGATAAAAGTGCTCGCCGGGCGGCGCGATTTGGCTGGCAATGGCGGTGAGCAGACGGTCTGCTTGTGCTCTCGAAAGGCGTGGATTGAGTGCCAATTGCAACATCAAATCCGCCGCATGCGCGACGCCATGGCGCCAACCTTCGGTCTGTGAAAACCCGCGGTAATCACGCACGCTGGTCAAATATTTCGTACCGGTGGTGACGAGTTGGTCAAGCTCGTCATCGCTCAAAAATTTCTGCATACGGTCGGTGCGCGCGACTTCGGCAAGCGTCAATGCGGCGAAAGGTTTGCGGAAACCCGCCACGTCGGGTTCGCTCTCCTTGAGGTTCGCTTGCAGTTCGTTGTTGACGTGACGCAGCGTATCGGCGCTGAGTTGTTTTGCGCGCATCCATGCGCTGAGTGCCTCGAAGGCCAGTTCGTCACGCAATACGGGGTCAGGCACGCCAAGGCAATCAAGCAAATCTATTGCCAATGTTTGGCGCGAAGCGTCATCGGCCAATTGCCATTTGCGTGCCTTCAAAATTTCCAGCTTGTCATGCATGGTTTGAATCGGCGAGCACGCCGTGGTGGCGGTGGCAGCAACAGTGGTGGCAACTGCAGGCGTAGCAAGCAGCAAACCAAAAGCGATTGCTGCGGCAATTTTCGTCACGGACATTTGATCGACTCCACGGAGAAATTTTTAGTGCCACCATGCTACGCCAGGGCAATCGCATGAATGCTGCGCGCATCACTTTGGCGTATCGCATGCGGCATAATTCGACAGATGAAACTACTCACTCCAACTATCGTGCGGCGCCTTGTGTGGGTGCTGGTGGTGCTGGCGGTTATCGCTGGCGGAATC
>JANYAW010000065.1 GCA_025361105.1 Rhodocyclaceae bacterium
ATATCTCGACAATGTCAGCGACGATGCCATCGTCAACCTCAATATCCCTACCGCGCAGCCGCTGGTTTATGAATTGGATGCGGAATTAAAGCCAATACGTAGTTATTACCTGGGCGATGCCGGCGCCATCGAAGCGGCGATGCAAGCCGTGGCCAATCAAGGAAAAGCCAGCGCGTGAGGTTTGTCGCGAGCCATTGCACGCGCTCGTTGCTATCGTTGCGCCCGGTCGCCGCACTTGTTGCATTAGTCGCCTGCGTGCTTGGGTTTTCAACGGCAAGTGGCGCAGCCAAGCACGATCTGAAAGACGTACAAAATCGCCTGCAAACGCTGAATCGTGATCTTGCCAAAAGCCAGGAAAAACACAGCGACGCGGTCGATCAATTGAAGGATACCGAGACCCGGATTTCGGTCGCCACCAAACATTTGCGCGACCTGAGCGACGAGCGCAAAGCTTTGCAGGCGCAGCTCAGCGAGCTCAATAATCAAACCCGCAAACTTGACAGTCAGGCGGCGCGGCAGCAAGCGCAATTAAGTCGCGTGTTGCGCTCGCAATCTTCCCAAGCGGAGAGCGATGGTTTGCAAAAATGGTTGTCGGGAACCGATCCGAATCAATCGGCGCGCGACGAATATTTTCTGACGCGGCTATCGCAAGCCAAGGCCAATTTGATTCGAGAATTGCAAGGCATCGCGGTGGAAAAACGCACGCTGGCACAAACGGTGGCAGCGCACAAAGCGCAGATACTTGCGATTGAAAAAAATGAACAAGGCAGCCGCGAAGAATTGCTCGCCTTGCAAAAACAACGGCAATTGACGCTGGCTGCCTTGGCAGGAAAAATCAAAGCGCAACGCCGGGAAATCGGCAGCTTGAAGCGCGATGAATTGCGGCTTAGCAATCTTATTGAAGGGCTAGGAAAAAATTCGTCCGCGCGCGCACCGAAAAATACATCAGTTGGTGCTGGTGATACGCCGTCAAAATCAATCAAACCCACGACGCCACGCACGAAAATTGTCGATGCCGACCCCGGCAAAATCGCCGGCGTATTCGGCCAACTTCGCGGCAAATTACGCATGCCCGCAGGCGGCCTAATCAAAGGTCGTTTTGGTACAGCGCGCGAAGACGGCGGCACGACATGGAAGGGAATTTTTATTCGCGCTGACGAAGGCACCGAAGTTCGCGCCGTTGCCGCCGGCAAGGTCGTATTTAGCGAATGGATGCGCGGCTTTGGCAACTTGCTGGTGATCGACCACGACGATGATTTCTTTTCGGTCTATGGCAACAATCAAACCTTGCTCGCTACTGTCGGTCAGCAGGTCAGTGCTGGTGCGCCGGTGAGCACGGTGGGCAGTAGCGGAGGCATTCCGGAAGCTGGCTTATACTTTGAGCTAAGGCACAAAGGACTGGCATTTGATCCGCTAAAGTGGATAAACGGCGGACAAAGATAAGTCAAGCGGTAAGGTGCGGTATCAATAATTCGACGGAGTTTCTATGCGCAGCAAGTTGCAAAAAATTGGTCTGATTTCGTTTGGTCTAGTCACCGGCATTTTCCTTAGTGTGAACTTTTCGGCGCTGGCCGCGAAAGGCTCTGGCGCCGCCGTATCTGGATCTGCGACGGCTTTGCCGATTGAGGAATTGCGCAGTTTCGCTGATGTCTTTGCGGCAATTAAGCAAGGTTATGTCGAGCCGATTGAAGACAAGAAATTAATCACCCATGCCATTAGCGGCATGCTGGCCAATCTCGATCCGCATTCGTCTTATTTGGACAGCGAAGCATTCAAAGATTTGCAAGTTAGCACGCAAGGTGAGTTCGGCGGCCTTGGCATTGAGGTTGGCATGGAAGATGGCTATGTCAAAGTCATTTCGCCTATCGACGACACGCCCGCATGGAAAGCTGGCGTGATGGCGGGTGATTTGATTATCAAACTCGACGACACCTTGGTGAAAGGTCTGACGCTTGATGAAGCCGTGAAAAAAATGCGCGGCAAACCCAAGACACCGATCAAGTTGACAATCGTCCGCAAAGGCGAAAACAAGCCCATTGAAATCACGCTTTTGCGCGCCAAAATCAAAGTCGAAAGCGTGCGTTCGAAAATGCTTGACGGCGGTTTCGGTTACATCCGCGTGATTCAATTCCAGGAAGAAAGTACCGCCGATTTAGTCAAGCATTTGGACAAACTTTACAAAGGCGTCCGCGATCCAAAAGACGGCAAGACCAACAAAGATGCCAAACCCGTCAAGCCCGAAGACCTCAAAGGTTTGGTGCTTGATTTGCGTAACGACCCAGGCGGTTTGCTCAACGCGGCAGTCGGCATCAGCGCCGCGTTTTTGCCGACTGATACTTTGGTAGTCAGTACCGACGGGCGCACCGAAGATGCCAAGCGCCGCTACACCGCGACCGTGGCGGATTACACACGACGCGGCGAAGATGCATTGAAAAGTTTACCTGCCGGTGTAAAGACCGTGCCGCTGATTGTCTTGGTTAACGGCGGCTCGGCATCGGCTTCCGAGATTGTCGCCGGTGCATTGCAAGATCACAAACGCGCAGTTGTGATGGGCACGCAAACTTTCGGCAAAGGCTCTGTGCAAACCATCGTGCCACTGACCGCCACGACAGCGATCAAACTGACCACGGCGCGTTATTTCACGCCTTCAGGGCGCTCGATTCAAGCCAAGGGCATCACGCCGGATGTGGTGGTTGAAGAGACGGCGAACGGCGTTCCACACGAGCGTTTGCGCGAAGCGGATTTGGAGCGGCATTTGGACGCATCGGGTGAGGAAACGAAAGATGTAAAAGAAACCGACCGCGTCGTTGACCAAAAAGCCAAGCCCGTGGCAAAAGGCAAAAAACTCACCGACGAAGACGAGGAAGTTCGTGCCGGCCCGATTGAATACGCCGGTAAAAACGACTATCAGTTCGCACAAGCGATGAATCTGCTCAAAGCCTTGCAGATCATCAAGCGCTAGGACTGAAGCGTGCGATGAATCCCGAACAAGCCCGAGCGCTACGCGACGGTCATCCACGTCCATTGCCGACACCGTTTTTGCCGCAACCGGATACGCTCAAACGGCGTGAATTGCATTTTAGTGCGGCGCATCCAACGCAGATTCCGCGCGCGCACGAATTGCTCGGCGGCTTGCCCGGTCTGCAGGTCGAATCGGGCTCAACCGCAACGAGTTTAATGATCTGTTACGAGCTACGCGAATACACCTTGGAAGGACTCGAAACTGCTTTGGTGGCGCAAGGTTTTCAATTTGATCAGTCTTTCGTTCGGCGCATCGCGCGCGCCATCATTCACTTTTCCGAAGAGACGCAACTACGCAATATGCGCGTACCCGAACGACTGATAAAGAAATCGCAACAGGTGTATTCCAAAGCTTGGGACAAGCACTTGCACGGCGACCACGACGACACGCCGCTGGACATGCGGCAGGATCGTTAGATAACGGCGTGTCACCAGCACCAACTGGCGAATTCTCCCCATTAATTGGATGAACGACAACCAACTCTTACGTTACAGCCGCCATATCCTCTTGCCGCAAATTGATGTGGTCGGGCAAGCGGAGATTCTGGCCGCGCGCGTGTTGGTGATAGGTGCTGGCGGGCTTGGCTCACCGGCGGCGATGTATCTGGCTTCGGCGGGTATCGGCACCTTGGTGTTGGCCGATGGCGACACGGTTGACCTGACCAATTTGCAGCGTCAAATATTGCATCGCACTGGGACGATAGGCTTATCAAAAGTCGCATCGGGTACGCGCACACTGGGCGAAATCAATCCTGAATGCGAAGTCATCGGCATCAATGAGCGACTTGAAGGCGCACGACTGGAAGTGGAAATTTTGGCTGCCGATGTGGTGCTCGATTGCTCGGATAATTTCGCCACGCGCCACGCCGTGAATCGCGCTTGCGTGAAATTTCGCAAGCCTCTGGTGTCGGGTGCGGCGATTCGTTTTGATGGACAAATCAGCGTCTTCGATTCTCGCCACGCCGACGCGCCGTGCTACGAATGCCTGTTTCCCGAAGCAGAAAGTGTCGAGGAAGTACGCTGCGCGACGATGGGCGTGTTCGCGCCGCTGGTCGGCATCATCGGCGCTTGCCAAGCAGCGGAAGCGCTGAAAATCATTGTCGCTTGTGGCACCACATTGGCCGGACGCTTATTGCTGCTCGATGGCCTCGCCATGTCGTGGCGAGAAATTGCTGTGCCGCGTGACCTGCAGTGCGCTGTGTGTGGAGCAAACGCGAAATGAAGTCTCTGGCCGGAAAAATTGCGCTGGTCACCGGTGGCAGCCAAGGCATAGGCCTTGCCACCGTGCAAGCTTTGCTCGCCGCAGAAGCGACGGTTATCACTTGTGGGCGCTCCTTGGATAAATGGAAGCTCGCCATCGCGCAAAATCCGGCCTTGTGCACGGTGGATTTTCATGCAGTGGATTTGACTCTGCCTAGCGAATTGAAAGCATGGTTCGCCAGCGTGCGGCGAACCCACGGTCGGCTGGATATCGCCGTCAACAATTTCGCCTCAAGTGCGCGTGGCATTGGAGGATTTTCAAAGCTCAGCGACGGGGAAATTAGCGCCGCCATGCATGCAGGGCTACTTGCTCCGCTGGCCTGTCTGCGTGAAGAAATTTTGCTGATGCAACTGGGCACACGGGGCGGCGCTATCGTCAATGTCTCGTCCATCAATGGCCTGCGCGCCACGCCGGGTGCAGCGGTATATAGCGCGGCCAAGCATGGCATCGAAGGCATCACCAAATCATTGGCGCTGGAAGTGATAGGCCAAGGCATCCGTATCAACGCTGTCGCGCCTGGTGTGACGCTGACGCCAAGCTGGGAAGCGCGGCTCGCCGCAGCAGAATCGCCGAGCGCACTGAAAGCCAGCGTCGAACAAATGGTGCCGCTAAAACGCTTCGCCGACGCCGATGAAATCGCCAATGCAATTGTGTGGCTGTGTTCGGATGCCGCGAGTTATGTAGTCGGCCACACGCTGGTGGTCGATGGCGGATTGTCGCAAGCCTAAATCAGCTAACAGCAAGCAAACGCGCGAGAATCAAACTGTCATCGCCGAGTGTGCGGCGCTCGAGGATGTGTAATCTCTTGGCATCGCCGAGTCGCGTGATTTCGCCAATCGCAAACATGCCGCGCGCCGCTTCGCCGATCAAAATCGGCGCTTGATAAATCAGCAATTCGTCCACCAGATTTTCTGCCAGCAGTGCACCGTTGAGCGCGCTACCTGCCTCAACCAAGACTTCATTGACACCGCGTCGCCCGAGCTCTTGCAGCATCGCTGCGAGATCGATTCGTCCGTCGGCGTTGGGCATGGTCAGCACCTCCGCGCCAGCATCTTCAAGTGCCTGCTGCCGATTGGGATCGTTCTCGGCGTAAAAAATTAACGCGCCGCCATTAGCTAGCAACGCCGCTTTGGGCGACGTTTCAAGGCGGCTATCGAGCACCACGCGCAATGGTTGTCGCGACGTAGTCACATCGCGCACGGTGAGTCGTGGATTGTCATGCTTCACGCTGCCAATGCCGGTCAAAATCGCACAGGATCTGGCGCGCCAATGATGCGCATTCTTGCGTGCGGCTTCACCGGTAATCCATTGCGATACGCCATTCTTCAGCGCCGTTTTGCCGTCGATGCTGACAGCGATTTTCACGCGCAGCCACGGTCGCCCACGGCTCATGCGCGAGACAAATCCGACATTCAATTCGCGCGCTTCATGTTCGAGCAATCCGTATTCGACAGCGATTCCAGCGGCACGCAATTTCGCCAAACCTTGCCCGGCGACTAGCGGATTCGGGTCTTGCATCGCCACGACTACCCGCGTGATTCCGGCGGCGATCAGCGCGTCGGCGCAGGGTGGCGTTTTGCCGAAATGGCTGCAAGGTTCCAGGGTGACGTAAGCCGTGGAACCACTTAACGCCGTATCACCAGCACCAACTGACGAGCGCAGCGCCATGACTTCGGCATGCGTCTCACCGGCGCGTTCATGCCAGCCTTCGCCGATAGTTTGACCATCTTTTACGATGACGCAACCCACACGCGGATTGGGTGTCGTGGTGAACAAACCGCGCTCTGCGAGTTGCAATGCGCGCGCCATGAAAATGAAATCTGTGGCCTTATCCATCAGGCATCAAGCACTATTTCGCCGGTCGGCGGGTTACATTCGACTTAACACGCGGCTTTTTAATCTCGCGTATCGCGTCAGAAAATTCATCGACATCTTCAAAATTTCGATACACCGAAGCGAAGCGTATGTAGGCCACTTTGTCGAGTTTTTTCAGCTCACGCATCACCAGTTCGCCAATCCGATCCGAGTTCACTTCGCGCTCAGCCAATTGCACCAATTTTTCTTCGATACGATCAATCGCCGCGTCAATTAGTTCAGTCGGCACCGAACGTTTGCGCAGCGACAACATCATGCTGCCCTTGAGTTTGTCACGCGCATAGTCGGTGCGGCTGCCGTTCTTCTTGACGATTTGCGGTAACTGCAATTCGACCCGCTCATAAGTCGTGAAGCGCTTGTCACACATCATGCAACGCCGCCGCCGCCGAACAGTGTCGGCTTCCTCGTTTTCACGAGTGTCGACTACTTGGGTGTTAACATCGTTGCAGTATGGACATTTCATTTCTCGCTCCGCGAGCAATGAAATGCCCCTGTCGCAAACTGTCCCCCACCTCCCATGCCCCCGCCCGGGCGGGGGTGACTAATTTGGTTTCCCGCTACGTGGGAAATAACAACTGCTCGATGCACGTTCAATCACCATAAACCGGAAACTTGCCGCACAGCGCCGCAACGGCCACACGCACCTCCGCCAACACAGCCTCATCTTTCGGTGCATCGAGCACATCCGCAATCAGATTGGCGATTTTTTCAGCTTCAATTTCAGTAAAGCCACGCGTGGTCATTGCCGGTGTGCCGAGACGAATCCCGCTGGTAACGAACGGCTTTTGCGGATCGTTGGGAATTGAATTCTTGTTGACCGTGATATGTGCACTGCCAAGCACCGCTTCGGCTTCCTTGCCGGTGATATTTTTGCTTTGCAGGTCGACCAAAAAGACATGCGACTCGGTACGACCCGAAACGATGCGCAGGCCGCGTGATTTCAACACTCTGGCCATCACTTGCGCATTGGCAATTACCTGCGCTTGATAGGCTTTGAAATCCGAGGTCATCGCCTCTTTGAGTGCCACCGCTTTGGCGGCAATCACGTGCATCAGCGGACCGCCTTGCAGACCGGGGAAAATCGCTGAGTTAATGGCTTTTTCGTGTTCGGCTTTCATCAAAATCAAGCCGCCACGCGGGCCGCGCAAAGTCTTGTGCGTTGTCGTCGTCACCACATCAGCGTGCGGCACGGGATTGGGGTAATAGCCCGCCGCAATCAGGCCGGCGTAGTGGGCCATATCGACCATGAAAATCGCACCGACATCTTTGGCGACTTTGGCGAAGCGCTCGAAATCAATGCGCAAGGAATACGCCGACGCACCGGCGATGATGAGTTTTGGCTTGTGTTCATGCGCGAGTTTTTCCATCGCGTCGTAGTCAATTTCTTCTTCTGCCGTCAGCCCGTACGGAATCACGTTGAACCATTTGCCGCTCATGTTCAGCGCCATGCCGTGAGTCAAATGGCCGCCTTCAGCGAGGCTCATGCCGAGCACCGTGTCGCCGGGTTTGAGGAAGGCGAGGAATACCGCTTGATTGGCTTGCGAGCCCGAGTTCGGCTGCACGTTGGCGCAATCCGCGCCGAATAATTTTTTGGCGCGATCGATGGCTAATGTCTCGACGACATCGACATATTCGCAACCGCCGTAATAGCGTTTGGCGGGATAGCCTTCGGCGTATTTATTGGTGAGCTGCGAACCTTGCGCCTCTAACACGGCATCGGAAACGTAGTTTTCCGAGGCAATCAATTCAATGTGATCTTCCTGACGACGATCTTCATTTTTGGTCGCGGCCCAGATTTCTGGATCAGTTTTGGCGAGGGTATTTTGCTTGGAAAACATGGTGGTTCCTAGGCTGGAAAATTAATCTGATCATTTTACTCGACGGTTTGCCACGTCTGGACGCCTCATATAAGGCGGACGAGGCCCCCAAATTACTTGTCCAATTCGTCCAAGGCGCCCGCCAAATGTGTGCAATCCGCCCAGCCCGCTATCGACCATAGCCCGTCGGCGTAATCGACCCAATTGATTGCTGCATTGGGAATCAGAAAATCGCGCCGCGCAGTCAAGCTCATGTCGCTGGCCATTCGATAAATCACATCCAAAACCCCGCCGTGCGTGACGACCAGCACGCGCTGGCTTTTGTGTTGCTCGGCGAGCTTATTCATCACTTCACTGGCGCGCATAGCAAAGGCTTGTAGCGACTCACCGCTACCGTAGGCAAAATCCAGATGACGTTCCAGATGCGCGGCGAAATCTGAGGGGAATTGTTGTTGCGCCTCGACGTATTTCAAGCCTTGAAATTTGCCGTAGTGACGCTCGCGGAGATTTGCAGTGGTTTCAATTTCGCCAGTTGGTGCTGGCAGTACGCCGTTAGATTCAATCGACAACTGCGCCGTCTCAACCGCCCGCAGCAAATCGCTACTAACAACCGCATCAAATTGCGTACCCGCCAACGCCGCACCAAGCGCCCGCGCCTGCCAGCGGCCGGTTGCATTGAGTGGAATATCAAGCTGACCTTGGACGCGTTGTTCAGCGTTCCAAGCGGTTTCGCCGTGGCGAACGATACAAAAGCGAGTGATCATCGGCGATTTTTTGAACTGAACAGTCATCATGATAGCGGCCAGCCAAAGATGGATAAACTCTCCCGATGAATTTTCTGATGAAACTTTCCCGCGTGATAGACGCGCTCAATCACCGCGTTGCCGCCAGCGTGATTTGGCTGGTGTTGATTGCGGTGTTAGTCAGTGCAGTGAACGCGCTAATCCGCAAAGTTTTCAACCTGAGTTCCAACGCATTTCTTGAGCTTCAATGGGTGTTGTTTTCTGGGATATTTTTGTTCGGTGCGGCGCAGGCTTTGCAGCTGAATCAACACGTGCGCATCGACATCCTTAGCAGCCGATTGTCGGCGCGCACGCGCGTAAAAATTGAACTTTTCGGTACGCTGTTTTTTCTGTTGCCGATGGCACTGCTCATCGTCTATTTGTCATGGCCGGTGTTCATCAGCGCATTTCAAAGCGGCGAAGTCTCGGCAAATGCTGGCGGTCTGGTAGTTTGGCCGGCGCGATTGATGATGCCGCTTGGATTTCTCTTATTGCTTTTGCAAGGCGTTTCTCAAGCCATCAAATGCCTAGCCTTTTTGCGTGGACAAGGCGACGATCCATGCTTGCGCTGAGTTCGCTAAGTTCGCTAAGTTCGATTTGCCTCGTGATGCAAGATTTTCTACGCGCCAATATCGCGCCAGTGATGTTTGTCACGATGATAATTTTTTTGCTGCTGGGCTATCCCGTGGCGTTTTCCTTGGCCGCTTGTGGCATCGTTTTTGGCCTCGTCGGAATTTCCTTGGGGCTGCTGCAACCCGCACTTTTTCAAGCTTTGCCGGATCGGCTTTGGGGTGTGATGAGCAATGACACTTTGCTCGCAATTCCGTTTTTCACTTTCATGGGACTGATTTTGGAGCGCTCGGGAATGGCCGAGGATTTGCTCGAGACCATCGGTCAATTGTTTGGCCCTATCCGTGGCGGATTGGCCTTCGCGGTGATTTTCGTCGGCGCAATGTTGGCCGCCACCACCGGCGTGGTTGCCGCATCGGTGATTGCGATGGGGCTGATTTCGCTGCCCATCATGTTGCGCTATGGCTACGACAAACGCCTCGCCAGTGGTGTCATCGCCGCATCAGGCACGCTGGCGCAAATTATTCCGCCCTCACTGGTGCTCATCATCCTCGCCGATCAGCTTGGCCGCTCGGTTGGCGACATGTACAAAGCGGCGCTACTGCCCGGACTGCTGCTGACCGGCTTGTATGCCTTGTATGTGGTGGGGATTGCCATCGTCAAACCGCATTGGGTTCCGGCGTTGCCGTTAGAGGCGCGCCAACAAGGGACTGCATGGAAACAATTGATACGCCTATGCGTCGTTTTGTTGCCGCCACTAGGGCTGATTTTCTTAGTTCTGGGAACAATTTATTTAGGCATTGCCACGCCTACCGAAGGTGGCGCGATGGGCGCGACAGGTGCGCTGTTGATGGCATTGGCGCGCAAACGCATGAGTTTGACCTTGCTCAAACAAGCCATGGAAACCACCACTCGACTCACCGCTTTTGTAGTTTTCATTCTCATCGGCGCACGTATTTTTTCGCTGATTTTTTACGGCGTTGATGGACACAAATGGGTAGAGGCTTTGCTAATCAACTTGCCGGGCGGACAAGTCGGGTTTCTGATCGTGGTCAATCTGCTGATATTTGTGTTGGCGTTCTTTCTCGATTTCTTTGAGTTGTCATTTATCGTGGTGCCGCTACTTGCACCCGTCGCCAGCGCGCTAGGTATCGATCTGATTTGGTTCGGCGTGCTGCTCGCGATCAATATGCAAACCTCGTTCATGCATCCGCCATTTGGTTTCGCACTTTTTTATCTGCGCTCAGTCGCGCCGCCCACAGTCACCAGCACGGATATATATTGGGGCGCGGTTCCCTTCGTCATCATCCAAATCATCATGGTCGCGCTGGTGATAATCTTTCCGCAAATCGTCACCGTCGCGCGGGGCTCGGATGGTGCAACGGATACGCCGAACATGAATATCATGGAAGTGACAGACCCGAGCGATAGTGCGGACAAGGCACTCGATCAGGTGTTCAAAAAATAGAAAATTAGGAGAACAAAATGCAGCGACGAAAATTTATCAACACCGCCACCGCCGGAATTCTTGGTGCTGGTGCGGCGACCCTATCCGGCGGCGTCCTCGCCCAAACACCCGAATTCAAATGGCGCTTGGCATCGAGTTTTCCAAAAAGTTTGGATACTATTTTTGGTGGTGCCGAGTTAATCGCCAAGCGTGTCGCCGCAGCGACTGGCGGCAAATTTCAGATTCAGGTATTCGCTGCCAACGAAATTGTTCCGGGTGGTGCGGTGCTCGATGCGGTCAAAGATGGCACGGTGCAAATGGGGCATACAGCGAGCTACTACTACGTCGGCAAAGATCCAACATTTGCCTTCGACACTGCCATGCCATTTGGATTGAACAGCCGCCAGCAAAATGCGTGGATGTACGAAGGCGGTGGCCTCGCACTGATGCGCGAACTTTTTAAGGAATACAACATCTACCAAATTCCGGCAGGAAATACCGGCGCGCAAATGGGCGGCTGGTATCGCAAGGAAATTAAAACCGTCGCCGATTTGAAAGGGCTGAAATTTCGCATCGGCGGCATCGGTGGACAAGTGCTGCAAAAGCTCGGTGTCGTGCCGCAGCAAATTCCCGGCAGCGATGTTTATCCGGCACTGGAAAAAGGCACCATCGATGCCGCCGAATGGGTCGGCCCCTATGACGACGAAAAACTTGGCTTCAACAAGGTCGCCAAGTTTTATTACTACCCGGGTTGGTGGGAAGGCGGGCCGCAGTTATCGGTCTATATCAACCTTAATGAATGGGCAAAGTTGCCCAAAGAATACCAAGCGATTTTGGAATCTGCCTGCGCCGAAGCCAATGTCGATATGCAGGCCAAATACGACGCCAAAAACCCCGCCGCGTTGAAGCGCTTAGTCGCTAGCGGTACGCAATTGCGTCCGTTCTCCAACGAAATTTTGGCCGCAAGTTACAAAGCCGCGCTCGAACTTTTTGAAGAAATCGCCGCCAAAAATCTACGCTTCGCCAAGGTCTACACGCCGTGGAAAAAATTCCGCGATGAGCAAATCGAATGGTTCAGCGTATGCGAATCGCGTTTCGATAGCTTTGTTGCGGCGACGGTGCGGGTGGGGCAGAAAAAATAATTAACTTGATTCGACTAGCCCTAGCTGCTTGCCCTGTGCCGTGATACGGCGCGCTTGCAGCAAAAGCAAAATGCCTAACGTCGCCGCGCCCAGCGCAACCCACTCATTCAAGCGCATCGAGCCAGGGACGCTGCCGAGACTGAAAATTGCGCAACTACGCAAATTACTCGTATGCGTTTCCAACACCGTTTGCTGCGATACCGATTCAAGCAAGAGTCCGCGAACCACCGCAAGCTTGAAATACATAGTCTGAATGAATACGATCAAGCCGGTGACCGATAGATAAATCATCAGTGCGCCAACATTGGTCGGGTAACGACCGAGCAGTGCCGCCGCAAACGGAAAGAAGCACACCAGCGACAGAAAACCCACAATGCAGGTTAGTAAGTAGCGATCTGTGGCGCGAATTTTCTCGGCCAAGCGATGATGCCATAGCCAAAAAGCCGCGAGGATACCGAAACTAAAAAAGTACGCCGCAATCACCGGCGCATGCTGCCCCAGCGCAGTCATCAACTCATCGACGGATCGTCGATCGGTCAAATCTGGCACTTTGAGTTCCAACACCAGAATGGTCATCGCGATAGCGAAAATACCATCGACCAAGGTCTCGATGCGGGCGCGGTGAAGGTGGTATGAGGTGCTCATGAAAATCCTTGTGTGCGTCGATTAGTCAAAAGTGTAGCCCAAGCTTTCGACGGTAGCCATCGCAAGTCCATGTGTAGCGAGAAGGAAATGTCGTCTTACGCTGCGCTAACCCTACCTACAAGTGCCACAACTGCACTCGTTTATCCGCGCCAATGGCAGTTTGCGGCACGCATTTGGCCTTTCGTCGGATTACGCTGGTCGCAGAAAACTTCCCCCAATAAAGTGCCTCCATCGCAACACCACACGGAGTCAGCCATCATGAAAACACTTTACAAAAACACCAACGTCATCGCAGTCGCCATCTTGTGCACGATGCTTTTGACGGCCGGAACGGCGGTTGCGGTCGGCCATGATCGCAATGAAACTCAGGTCGCAAATTGCACCGCAACGCAGCCGGAAACGATAGGGCGATTTGTGGTCACACCGACCAAAGTGACCTTCATTGCATCAGCAAAAGCTAACGGCTAGTTTTACCGCCAGCACCTCAGTTGGTGCTGGTAACACGCCGTTAATGTGTTGCTTTAGCGCCCTGTAATTCGCTGATAAAGCGCGCTCGCTTCGCCCACAATGCCGCGCCGAAATGCCAGTACGCAGACGACAAATATCCCGCCCATGATGACGGTGACCAGTGAGCCGACTTTGTCGGCCAGCTCACTTTGCAAGCTGATGATGACGCCTGCGCCGACTACCGGACCAAACGCTGTGCCCATACCGCCGAGCAGCGTCATTAACACCACTTCGCCTGAGGTATGCCAGTGTGCGTCGGTCAGCGTGGCAAACTTGAACACCAAGACCTTGGTTGCGCCGGCAAGGCCCGCGAGAGTCGCCGAGAGGACGAAGGCGACAAGTTTATATTTGGCGACATCGAAACCGAGCGAGACTACTCGCGCTTCGTTTTCGCGCACGGCTTTTAAGATTTGGCCAAATGGCGAATGTATCGTGCGGTGGATTAACCAAAACGCACCGACACAGATTGCCAGCACGAAGTAATACAAAGACTGATCGTCGGCGAGGTCGACCACGCCGAGCAAAGTGCCTCTCGGTATGCCTTGCAGGCCGTCTTCGCCACCGGTGAATGGGGCCTGAACAAACAAAAAATAAACCATTTGCGCAAGCGCCAATGTCACCATTGCGAAATAAATCCCTTGTCGCCGTATCGCTAATGCGCCAATGACTAACCCCAAAACACTCGCACTCAATGTGCCTGCCAATAGTCCCAATTCGGTCGGCCAACCCCATTCTTTGAGCACATGACCAGTGACATAAGCGCCGGTGCCTAAAAACACCGCGTGGCCGAAAGACAACAATCCGGTATAGCCCAACAGCAAATTAAATGCGCAGGCGAACAGCGCAAAGCACATCACTTTCATCATCAACACAGGGTAGACAATAAACGGCGCGAAGAGCAACGCAACGAACAGGGTGAGGTACCCAAAATGGATTTTTGGCATTTTCATTTTTCTTTGCCGAACAATCCTGCCGGGCGAATCATCAGCACAATCACCATGACGACAAACACCACCGTGTTGGAAGCTTCCGCGTAAAAAACTTTAGTCAGCCCTTCGACCACGCCCAGACTCAAGCCGGTCAAAATTGAACCCATGATGCTACCCATGCCGCCGATAACCACGACGGCGAAAACGACAATAATGAGATTCGATCCCATCAGCGGACTAACTGCGTAAGCCGGTGCCGCCAGCACGCCGCCGAGGCCCGCCAGCGCCACGCCAAAGCCATAGGTAAGCATAACCATCAAAGGCACATTGACGCCGAAGGCTTGAGTCAGGCGCGGGTTTTCCGTAGCTGCGCGAAGGTAAGCACCAAGCTTGGTTTTTTCAATCACAAACCAGGTCGCCAAACAAACTACCAGCGACACCACAACCACCCAGGCGCGATATTTAGGCAGGAACATGAAGCCCAAATTGATCGCACCAGTGAGTTCTTCAGGAATGGAATAAGGCAAACCCGACGCGCCATAGTAATAGCGAAACACGCCCTCGATCATCAACGCCAAACCAAAAGTGAGCAGCAAGCCATAAAGGTGATCGAGCTGGTAAAGCCATCGCAACATCGTGCGCTCGATGACGATCCCCACCACACCGACGGCAAGCGGCACCAAAATCAGCGCCCACCAATAGCCGATGCCCCAATAGGTCAACCCCATCCACGCAAAAAATGCGCCCGCCATATACATCGCGCCATGGGCGAAATTGATGATATTGAGCATGCCAAAAATCACCGCAAGACCAAGGCTCAACATGGCGTAAAACGAGCCATTGACGAGGCCAAGCACAAGCTGGCCCATCAAGGCTTGGATGGGGATGCCGAAGATTTCAGTCATAGGAATTATTCATTGCGTCTGCAACGACGCAGCGAATTATTTCTTCACCAACGAGCACTTCGAAGCAGCTAGTGGCTGGAATGCTTCAGCCGCAGGAATTGTTTGGCGGACGTTGTAGTAGTCCCATGGGTACTTCGATTCATCGGGCTTTTTCACTTGCATCAAGTACATGTCATGCACCATTCGACCGTCTTCGCGGATTACACCGTTCTTGGCGAAGAAATCATTCACTGGCGTTTTCTTCATCATCGCCATGACTTTTTGCGTGTCATCAGAATTCGCCGCTTTGACCGCGTTCAGATAATGCAATGTGGCTGAATACACACCGGCTTGCACCATGGTTGGCATCTTGCGTTGCTTGTCAAAAAACCGTTTCGACCAAGCGCGTGTTTCTTCATTGCGATCCCAGTAAAAGGCTTCAGTCAAATACATGGTCTGTGTGGTCGCCAGACCGAGGCTGTGGATGTCGGTAATGAACATCAACAAACCAGCCAGTGATTGCTTTGGAGTAATACCAAATTCCGCGGCTTGTTTGATAGAGTTGGTCGTGTCGGTTCCGGCGTTGGCCAGACCAATCACTTGCGCACCCGAGCTTTGTGCTTTGAGCAGGAATGAGGAAAAATCGCTGCCGGGGAATGGATGCCGAACTGCGCCCAACACCTTGCCACCATTGGCATTGACCACATCCGTTGCGTCTTTTTCCAGCGACTGTCCGAATGCGTAATCAGCGGTCAGGAAATACCAGGATTTGCCACCTTGTTTCACCACCGCCTTGGCTGTGCCGTTGGCCACCGCGTAGGTATCGTAAGTCCAATGCACAGTGACGTCGTTGCAATCTTCGTTGGTGATGCGGGTCGACGCAGCACCAGAAATCAACGCGATTTTGTTTTTCTCTTTGGCAACTTTCATCACCGCCAACGCGGTCGAGGTCGTCACCAAATCGGTCACTACATCGACTTTGTCGCGATCAAACCACTCGCGCGCTTTGTTCGACGAAATGTCGCCTTTGTTTTGATGGTCAGCGGAGACCACTTCAATCGCCCAGCTCACTTTGTTTTTGGCTTTGAAATCCTCGACGGCCAAGTTGGTGGCGACCACACTGCCCGTCCCCGCCAAATCAGAATACGCGCCCGACATATCGGTGAGTACGCCGATGCGCACCACGTTGTCTGACACTTGCGCCTGCGCGGATGCAGCTAGCCCCAATGCGGCAAATATGGCAACACAAATCTGCTTTTTGTTAAAGTTTTTCATTGTTTTCTCCTGTGATTTTTGAAACGCTAAACGCCCTAGACACCTAATACTTCTTGAAGAAACCCGCGCTTTTCTTCCAACTCGTGTTGATGAATTTCAGCCGCCACTTGTCCATGCTCGACCACATACATTCGATCCGCCAACGGGGCAGCAAAGCGGAAGTTTTGCTCAACCAACAAAATCGTAAAACCTTTTTCCTTTAGATGCAAAATGATTTGCGCCAGACGCTGCACAATAACCGGCGCGAGTCCTTCGGAAATTTCATCGAGCAGCAACAACTGCGCGCCAGTGCGGAGCACCCGTGCCATCGCCAACATTTGTTGTTCGCCGCCAGAGAGCCGCGTGCCCTGACTGTGGCGACGCTCGGCCAAGTTTGGGAACATCGTATAAATCTCATCCAAGCTCATGCCACCGCTGCCTACCTGCGGAGGAAGCAGCAGATTTTCCTCACAGCTTAAGCTCGAATAAATCCCGCGCTCCTCGGGACAATAGCCAATGCCAAGGCGCGTGATCTTGTGTGTCGCCATGCCGATGACTTCTTCGCCATTAACCGTGATGGAGCCGGTGCGTCGCCCTGTCAGCCCGAGCACCGCACGCAGTGTGGTGGTGCGACCCGCGCCATTGCGACCCAGCAACGTCACGCATTCGCCACGATTAACGACGATATTCATCCCATGCAAAACATGCGATTCACCGTAGAACGCATGCAACCCGCTTATCTTGAGGTATTCGGTGGGCATACTCATCAGTGCGCCACCGCTTCCGTCTGCTCGGTGCCCATGTAGGCTTCAATAACTTGCGGATCAGCGGCTACCGTGGCGTAATCACCTTCAGCCAGTACCGCACCGCGCGCCAACACTGTGATGGTGTCGGAGATTCCAGCGACCACTTTCATATTGTGTTCGACCATCAAAATAGTGCGATTGGCCGACACTTTTTTGATCAATTGCATCACCCGTTCGACATCTTCGTGACCCATGCCCTGCGTTGGTTCGTCGAGCAGCATCAACTCTGGCTCGAGCGCCAGCGTGGTCGCAATCTCCAGTGCGCGTTTGCGGCCGTAAGGCATTTCGACAGCGATCATTTGTGCGTATTCTTGCAAACCGACATCGGTCAGCAAACTCATAGCACGCTCGTTCAGAACCTCCAGCGTGCGCTCGGATTTCCAAAAATGAAACGACGTGCCTAGGCCTCTCTGCAAAGCAATACGGACATTTTCCAGCACCGAAAGATGCGGAAACACGGCAGAAATCTGGAATGAGCGCACCACACCTCGACGCGCAATTTGAGCCGATTTTTCGTGCGTGATATCAATGCCATTGAAATGAATCGTACCGTGGGTCGGCTCCAAAAATTTGGTCAGCAAATTAAAGCAAGTCGTCTTGCCAGCGCCGTTTGGGCCGATGAGCGCGTGAATTTCACCACGACGCACTTTGAGGCCGACCGCATTGACCGCCACAAAACCCTTGAACTCTTTGGTCAAGTTGTTAGTGGTTAATATGAAATCGTCTTGTCGCGCACTTCGCATCCGTACATGTTCGCACAGACTCACTGACATGTGGCTGACAGCGCACTAGATATATATATCTCCTCGCGGGAGAGTGGGTTTGATGCAACCACATTGCGACGGCGTATCGCCGACACCAACTGACAATTCCAAACTTAGCGTGTCGCTAGCGCCGCCATTTGATCGGCCTCTAAATACCGCCATTGCCCAACCAGCAAATCTGACGGCAATACCAAACCACCAACGGCGTTTCGGTGCAGCGCTTCAACACGATTGCTCACCGCAGCAATCATGCGTTTGACCAAATGATATTTGCCTTCAGTGACGGTGAGTTCTAGCGCGCATTCCGCGGTCTGCTTGCAAGCCATCGCGGCGACCGGTGCCGGTTCGTCGTGCAATTGAACACCGGCGAGTAGCGCCGCGATTTGCTGTTCGTCTACTGGATGTTTGGTAGTCACCACGTAGACCTTCGGTACGTGTTTTTTGGGTGACGTGTAAGTGTGAATGAACTGACCGTCGTCGCTGAACAGTAACAAGCCGGTGGTGTCTTCGTCCAAGCGCCCGACCGACTGCACATCGCGCGTTAGCAAGGGGCGCGGCAGTAAATCATAGATGCTCGGGTGGTGGCGCGGTTGGTGCGAACATTCGTAGCCTGCCGGTTTATGCAGCACCAAATACGCCTTTTCGCGATACCGCCACGACACGCCGTCAACGACAAATTCAAATCCGTCCGGTGCAACATCGAGATAAGGGTCTTCGCAAACTTCACCACCAATACTAACCAAACCTTGGCGCACCAAAGCGCGGCAATCAGGACGACTGCCGAATCCTTGGGAGCGCAGCAGTCGTTCGAGTTCCACGATGCGGACTAATTGCCAGCAATCGTCATCTGGTCAATCAGTATCGAGCCGACTTGTTTTGAGCCGCGCGTTTCGATGTCTTTGCCAATCGCGACAATGCCTTTGAACATGGTCTTGAGATTCCCTGCGATAGTGATCTCATGCACTGGATAAGCGATTTGACCGTTCTCGACCCAATAGCCTGCCGCGCCGCGCGAGTAGTCGCCAGTCACATAATTCACGCCCTGCCCCATCAATTCCGTGACCAATAATCCGGTACCCATTTTGCGTAGCAGGGCGGGTAAATCGCAATCGCCGGGTCTCACCATGAGATTGTGAGCGCCACCCGCATTGGCAGTCGTTCGCATGCCGAGTTTGCGCGCCGAATAAGTAGACAAAAAATAGCCTGCGACCACACCGCTTTTGACCACTTCACGATCTTTGGTCGCAACACCATCGTCGTCAAACGGTGAAGAAGAAAACGCGCCTTTGAGATGCGGACGCTCGCTGATTTGGACAAAATCAGGAAAAATGGGTTTGCCCAGCGAGCCAAGCAAGAAGCTGGTTTTTCGATACAACGCGCCGCCAGAAACCGCATGCACAAAACTGCCGATAAGCCCTACCGCCAATGACGCTTCAAACACCACCGGACACTTGCGCGTCTTGAGTTTGCGCGGCTTCAAGCGTGACAGCGCACGTCGCGCCGCGTAGTCGCCGACTCGTTCGACCGCCGGAAAATTTGCCGCGTTGCGCTGACTGACAAACCAGTCATCACGCTGCATATCCTGGCCTTTGCCAGCAATTACCGAACACGAAATGGAATGCCGCGAAGTGGCAAATCCGGCCATGAAACCCAGGCTATTGGCCGAAACAAAATGTGATTGTTGCGCCGAGATGCTGGCACCTTCGGAATTTTTAATCAGCGAGCTGACATCAAATGCAGCTTGTTCACAACGCTGCGCCATCGCTATCGAATCGGCAATCGAAATGTTCCACGGATGGAACAATTCCAACTCCATCGGTTTTTTGGCAAACAGCTTGGGGTCGGGCAAGCCCGCACAACTATCCTCGGCGGTAAACCGTGCAATCGCCAGCGCCGCATCCACCGTCGCGTGAATCGCCGTCAGCGAAAAATCCGAACTGCTGGCGTGACCGCGTCTTTGGCCAAGATAGACCGTGACACCAAGACCCTTGTCGCGGTTGTATTCCAAGGTTTCGACTTCTTGCCGCCGCACGCTAACCGATTGGCCAAAGCCCTCCGAGACATCCACCTCACAGGCGGACGCGCCCTCGGCACGGGCGTGATCGAGCACAACACCAGCGAGTTCACGCAGTTCATCCTGCGAATGACCAAAATTTTGAGTCGCGCCCTGCGTCATGCGACAATCCTTACGATGAAGAAGACCACGATATTAACCGCTGATGCCCCAAACGAGGGCGATTTGGAGTGGGACGGGCCCAGCAAATCGCAAAGAAAACGCGAAAGTACCGCTTTGCAGGACTTGGGCGAGGAATTGGTGGCTTTGTCCAAAGAGCGAATCGCCAAAATCGAGATGTCCGAGCGCCTTAAAGACGCGATTTTGGCCGCCCAACGCATCACCGCCCACGAAGGCCGCCGCCGCCAGATGCAATTCATCGGCAAGCTGATGCGTACTGCTGAGATCGAACCGCTGCAAGCCGCTGTCGATGAAGTCAAAGGCGCATCCGCCGCTTCGACCGCGCGCCAACACCGGCTGGAAGCGCTACGCACGCGCCTGATGGCCGACGAAACCGGCTTTGCGCAGCTGGCTGAGGATTATCCGCAAGCCGATATCCAACGCCTGCGCCAATTGCGCCGCAATGCTTTGAAGGAAGCCGAGCAGAAAAAGCCGCCGAAGTCGTTTCGGGAATTGTTTCGGGAGTTACGGGATTTGGTGGAAAGTGCAAATGCTGCGCGTGATTCGTCGACTGATTCGCCAGTTGGTGCCGGTGTGGAGTCTGGGCTTAGTACAGCCCAGCCGCTTCACAGACGCTAAGCAGTGCTTAGCGAAATCCCTGTTCCGCCGCCGTTGTAAGGCAAATGAAACTCTACTCCGGCCCTTTGTCGATGTTCGGCGCGAAAGTCCAAATCGCTGCGATAGAAAAGGGCCTGCCCTTCGATTTGGAAATGGTTGCATTCACCATGCAGGATGGCTACAGCCCAAAGCATCCCGAGGTTGTCCGAATCAACCCCAAGCGTCAGGTTCCTGTGTTGATTGATGGCGATTTGGAAATTTTTGATTCGACGCAGATTTTTGAGTATTTCGAAGACATCAAACCGACCCCCGCGCTGTGGCCGACTGCGCCGC
>JANYAW010000110.1 GCA_025361105.1 Rhodocyclaceae bacterium
GGCCACCGTGACTTGCCGTTCTTCCATTGCCTCGAGCAGTGCGGCCTGCACTTTGGCCGGTGCTCGGTTGATCTCGTCAGCCAATACCAGATTGGCAAAGATCGGGCCGGGCTCAAAACGAAACATGCCGCGACCATCTTCCTGATGATAAATCTCTGCGCCAGTGATGTCCGACGGCAACAAGTCGGGGGTGAATTGCACGCGTGAAAGCTTGCCATCCAGCTCACGCGCCAACGATTTCACTGCGCGCGTCTTGGCCAGACCGGGCAGTCCTTCGACCAGCAAGTGCCCGTTGGCGAGCAGCCCGATCAACAGGCGCTCGACCAATGATGTCTGCCCGACCACTGCGGCAGACATGCGTTCGCGCAATGCGCTGAAACTATCAAGTGGGGTCTTGGACATTTTTATATAGACCTTGGTCAAATTTGTAGTCGGTACGTCAACTGTCGCGCCTCGATACGCTGTGGTTCCCGCGTTCACCGGAACGATGTGCTGTATCCAGTGTACATAAGCCACGGCAGTGCTGATGCCGCAGTGTAATGATGAACATCATCAACGCTCATTGTAGTAATGTTGATGAAATGAACGGCAGAAAATCCAGTATCGGATGGCAGACCATTTGCCGGGCAACCTTGTTGCTGGGCATATTTCTGGCTGCTGCTGCCCGAGCAGACTCGGCGCCATTCGTGGTCAATGCCGCCAGTAGTGGTAGCTACCTGAACGCCAATGTGGATTACCTGATCGATGGTACGGGTAGCCTGACGGTTGAGGAAGTTGCCCGTAGCGGCAAGTTCATTCCTACTCACGGCGTAATGGGACTGGGTGTGCAGTCGTCACCGGTATGGCTACGCGTTACCTTGCAACCCGCTGCAAATGCACCAGTCGAATGGCGGCTGGAGTATGGAGTTTTCAATGCTGAAGAGGTGCAGTTTTCGGTACCGGATGGGAAGGGTGGTTTCAATACGCAAATTTCCGGCGAGTCCATGCCATTTTCATCGCGGCCGTTCCCTTACAACAAGTTCCTTTACACCATCGATTTGTCGGATGATCGTCCGGTAAGCATTTATTTCCGAACCTACAAAACCTCCGGCTTGCACACGGTGCCGCTGCGAATCTGGCTATTTGAGCATTGGGCCAAACGTGCGCTGCTTGAATATCTGGGCGACGGCCTGTGTCTCGGTGTGATGCTGGGGCTTGCGTTGTACAACCTGTTGTTATTTTTCCGTCTGCGTGACGGCATATTCCTGCTCTATTTCATGGTGGTGTTCAGCTACATTCTGCTGGCCATGAATTTACTGGGCTTTGGCAGCTACGGGCTCTGGCCGAGCTGGATAGAAATGCTGAAGTCACGAACGCCGCTGATAGGTATCTTCTGGTCAGTCTGTGGCATTGTGTTCACACAGGCGCTGCTCGATGGACCGGATATCAATCACTGGGTTCGCCGCACGCTGAACACCATCACCGCTATCTACCTGCTGACCACCTTGACACTACTGGCCGGCTATCCGGATTTCGCTCCGGCGGTCGGTTTGATCCTGCCCACCATCTGGTTCCCGTTGGTGATCGGTCTCGCGCTGTATCGAGCCTGGCAGGGTTCACTAGCGTCCGTTTACTACCTCATCGGCTACGGTCCGGTATTGCTGGGGATCAGTTTTCTCATCGCTTCGTCGCAGTCCCTGCTGCCGGTCGATTCCTTTGTCCTGTCCTTTTTCATGATTGCCGGTGCCTGGGAGGCGGTGTTGTTTTCGCAGGCGCTGGCCGAACGCGTTAATTTGCTGAAACAGGAACGCGAAGCGGCGAAAAAGCGCGGCCGCGAGGCGGAAGCTGAACGTATGCAAACGGAGCGCAAACGTGCCTACACCGACGAATTGACCGGGCTGGCCAACCGCGAAAGTTTGCGTAAAGACGGCGATGCGTGGATCACTCGTGGGCTTGAGCCTTTGGTCCTGGTACTCACTATCGACCGCTTCAAAGCCATCAATGACACACTCGGATTTTCTGTTGGCGATGCCGTGCTGATTGCTACCGGGCGACGCTTGGCGGCGCTGCCGGACGTCATTGTGGGCCGCCTGCATGCCAATCAATTTTGCGTCATTTGCCGACAAATTGGTCAGATTGACGACCTGCGCCTGTCGATAGCGCTGGCCTTTCGCGAGCCGTTGACCGTCACCGGGCAGCTCGTCGACATCACGCTTTCGGTCGGCGTGGTCGGCACCGCGCATGCGCGGGACGACATGGCGCGCCGCATGCGCAACGCAGAAATTGCCTTGCACGCCGGGCGACGCAACTACACCGCCTGGACCCGCTACACCGATGAGATGGAATCAGGTCATCGTACCGACCTGTCACTGCTTTCTGCCTTGCGCCGCGCCGTCGAGGACAATCAATTGCGCCTCTACTTGCAGCCCAAGGTGTGCATGGCAGATGGCAGCATCAGCAGTGCGGAAGCCCTGGTGCGTTGGCAGCATCCTGACCGTGGCTTGGTCGCACCAGACGATTTCATTCCGTTCGCCGAGCAAACCGGCAGCATCGGCCATTTGACGCACTGGGTTATCCACGAAGCCATGAGAATGACCCGCGTCCGCCGCGAACTCGGTGAAGCGCTACAGATTTCGGTGAATTTGTCGGTGCATGATCTGCGCGATCCCGGGTTTGTCGATGAAATGCGCAATCTGGTGATTGCCACTGGCGCGATTCCGGGCGATATCCGTTTGGAGATAACCGAGAGCGTGGTCATGGATGATCCAACGGTGATGCTCGATGTGATGCGCGCGCTCAATGCGGAAGGCTTCAGCCTGTCTGTGGACGATTTCGGCACCGGCTATTCCTCGCTCGCCTATTTGCAAAAAATGCCAGTGACAGAACTTAAAATTGATCGCGCTTTCGTCGCTGGAACACGAGCCGGCACCGATGCCGAAGCCCTGCTGGATTCAATTATCGGACTGGGCCACCGTCTGGGTTTATCGGTGGTCGCCGAGGGTGCGGCGACGCCGGAAGAGTGGGATTTGTTACGTGGTCTGGGCTGTGACTATTTGCAAGGCTGGGTGGTTGCCAAAGCCATGCCGGTGATTGAGTTTGATCAGTGGGTAGGCGAAAACACGCCGTTTGTGGTGGGCAAGACAGCAGTTGTCGAATAAACACGCTGGATAGGATTTTCCAGTGCTATCAATTAATTGAATCAGGAGATAGTGATGAATACGTTGATGCGAATTGCATTACTTGCCGGGGTGTTGAGTTGCGGCTTTGGCGGTGTTGGGCTGGCGGCGCCAAAACCGATGGCCATCGACAATGCGGCGCTGAGTAACGAAGCCAATGGCGTCAATTGGGCGGCTTATGGGCGAACTTTCAGCGAACAGCATTTCAGTCCGCTCAAGCAAATCAATGCCGATAATGTGTCGCGCCTTGGCCTCGCCTGGTCGCTTGATTTACCCGACGTAAATTTTTCGACTACCGCGCCGTTGGCGGTTGATGGCGTGATTTATTTTTCGCCGGGGATTTCCGAAGTGCGTGCGGTCGACGCAAAAAGCGGCAAACAACTGTGGCGCTACGATCCAGAAGTCGCCAAATTTGCGCCGCAAAAGTTGCGCGCCGGTTGGGGTTCACGTGGCCTGGCTTTTTGGGAGGGCAAGGTCTACCTGGGTTCGCGCGACGGGCGCTTGATCGCGCTCAATGCCAAAACCGGCAAGCCAGTCTGGAGTGTGATGACGGTAGAGCCTGATGATCACCGCTATATCACCGGCGCACCGCGTGTGTTTAATGGCAAAGTTATCATCGGTCATGGCGGTGCGGATGTCGGCGCGACGCGAGGTTATGTCACCGCTTACGATGCCAAGACCGGCAAACAACTCTGGCGATTCTTCACTGTGCCTGGTGATCCAGCCAAAGGCTTCGAAGACAAAGCCCAGGAAATGGCCGCCAAAACCTGGAAAGGTGAATGGTGGAAACTTGGCGGTGGTGGCACGGTATGGAATGCCATGACTTACGATCCACAATTCAATCGGATTTATCTCGGCACTGGCAATGGTGCGCCGTGGAACCAAAAAATTCGCAGCCCCGGTGGTGGCGATAATCTTTTTCTCTGCGCGATAGTGGCGCTTAATGCCGACACCGGAGAATATGTCTGGCACTACCAAACCAATCCCGGCGAGACCTGGGATTACAACTCGGCAATGGACATTGTCCTCGCCGACGTGATGATCGACAGCAAGCCGCGACAAGTCATCGTCCACGCTCCAAAGAATGGATTCTTCTATGTCATTGATCGTGCCACCGGCAAGCTGATTTCGGCGGAGAAATTTACCAAAGTGACTTGGGCGGAACGCATCGACATGAGCACCGGACGACCGGTGGAAATTCCGAACGCGCGCTATGAAGCAGGCGAAACGCTGATCTGGCCTGGCATGATAGGCGGCCACAATATGCAGCCGATGTCCTACAACCCTGACACCGGTTTGGTGTATTTGCCGACAACAGAATTGCCTGGCTATTACAACGATAAAGGCATCAACACCGCGACGTGGAAATATCCGAAAGAGCTTGGCTGGGATGTGGGAATCAATGATGTCAACGAAGATACGCCGATGAATATCGGCGGCAGCGCTTTGCAAGCCTGGGATCCGGTCAAGCAAAAATCCGTGTGGTCAGTACCGACACCCGGACTGATGAATGGAGGCACCATCACGACGGCTGGCAATCTGGTGTTTCAGGGCCAGATTGACGGCAAGTTCATTGCCTATGCCGCTGACACAGGCAAGCGCTTGTGGAGTTTTGACGCGAGCAACGCCGTGCTTGCTCCGCCGATCACCTTTAGCGTCGGCAAGAAACAATATGTTTCGGTGATCACCGGCAACAGTGGCGCGCCCAGTGTGCTGGGTACTCCCCAGGCGCAATACGGTTGGCAAGCGCGAATCAATGCCAGGCGTTTGCTGACTTTTGTACTCGACGGCAAAGGGCAGATGTCTGCCAGTGCGGCGCCGGCGCAGATCGTCCCGCTGGATGATCCACAGTTCATAGTTGATGCCGTGCTGGCCGACAAGGGCAAGGCTATCTTCATGGAAAAATATTGCGTCTCCTGTCATGGCTTTGGGGCAGTCGCCGCGGGTAGTGCACCGGATTTGCGTGCTTCCGCACTGGCGTTAAGTGCACCCGCATTCGAACAGGTGGTGCGGGCAGGAATTTTGCAATCCAAAGGCATGCCGCGCTTTGCTGAATTGAGCGACGCTGATTTGAATTCGCTAATCCATTATTTGAGATCGCGAGCGCGGGAATCGCTGGCGGCTGCCAAAGCCAAGTGACTACTATTTTTAACGACGTGTTATCAGCACCAACTGGCAAATCCTAAAATTTTTGACGTGGAAAAAAAGCAAACATGGGCGTACTAGACGGCATCCGCATTATCGAATTCGCAGGCATTGGCCCCGGCCCTTTTTGCGGTATGTTGCTGGCCGATATGGGCGCGGAAGTTACGCTCATTGAGCGCGCCGGCAAAGGCGGCGGCATGCTCGATTCGGGCAAGACTTCCATCATCAATCGCGGCAAGCGTTCTGTGGCACTCGACCTGAAAGATCCGCACGCCATCGAAGCCGTATTGCGGCTGATAGAAAATGCCGACGGCATCATTGAAGGCATGCGTCCCGGTGTGATGGAGCGACTCGGTCTGGCGCCGGAAGTCTGTCTGGCGCGCAACCCGCGCCTGGTCTATGGCCGCATGACTGGTTGGGGTCAAAGCGGGCCGCTGGCACAAGCTGCCGGGCACGATCTGAATTACATCGCGCTTTCCGGTGCGCTGTGGTTTGCCGGTGAACCGGGTAGACCACCACTGGCGCCGCCCACACTAATTGGCGACCTCGGCGGCGGTGCGCTGTATCTGGCGATGGGAATGTTGGCAGCTTTACTCAATGTGCAGCGTGGCGGGGCAGGGCAAGTGGTCGATGCGGCCATCATCGATGGCAGCGCCAACATGATGAATCTTTTGTTGTCCGCCCATGCCGTCGGACAGCTACCTTTCGAGCGTGGCACCGGCCTGCTCGACGGCCCGCATTGGTGTGGCACTTATGCCTGCGCCGACGGTCATTTCATCAGTGTGCAAGCACTAGAGCCACAGTTCAACGCGCTGCTATTTGCCAAGCTGGGGCTGAGTGACGATCCGGAGTTCAAACGTCCCTACGATTCACGCTGTTGGGTCGCCTTGCGCGCGCGCATGACGACACTATTCGCTTCGCAGAACCGTCAGCATTGGATAGATTTGCTCGAAGGCAGCGATGCCTGTTTTGCACCCGTGTTGACACCCGCCGAGGCGATGAATCATCCGCACATTGCTGCACGGAATATCTATGGCAAACCCGATGGCGTATTGCAAGCCGCTCCCGCGCCGCGTTTTTCTGCCACGCCATCAGCGACTCCACGGCCAGTGCCAACGCGCGGCGAGCACGGTGCAGAAATTTTGCGCGCGGCTGGCATCAGCGAAGTCGCTATTGGGCAATTGCTGGCGAATACGTGACACCTGTGCCTTGCTTGAATAGCAAGCGGCACATAGCAAAAGTAATCCGCAATTGCTTCTATCGTTTCAGCTAACAAGCGCTAATTTGCCCTAGATCAAGTTACTCGGCGCATTTTCTCGCTAGTCTGAACCTGATGGGAGGTAAGGTATGTTGAATGTACCAGTCAAAAATATCATGCGAGCCGAGAGCGCGTTACAGCTACCTCCTGCGACCTCGGTGGTAGCGGCCACCGAACAAATGTCATTAAGAAGTGTCGGAGCGGTGATGGTTGTCGAGCAGGGCAATTTGCTTGGCATATTCACCGAACGTGATGTCATGTGTCGTGTTGTTGCCAAGGGTTTGGATCCGAACGTGACTCAAATCGCAGAAGTCATGACCAAGCAACCGCGCACCGTTGGCCCGGAAAAAAGCTACGGGCATGCACTGATAATCATGCAAGAAAATCATTTCCGTCATTTGCCGGTAGTTGAAGGCGGCAAACTGATTGGAATAATCTCGGCACGAAACGCCATGGACCCAGATTTGGAAGAATTTTCCGCTGAAGTCTATCGACGCGAAGCGATGCGGAAGTAGTGCCAAATTTCTACCGGAACACGACGCCTTGCTCAGGTGGTAAATACATTTTGTCACCAGGTTTTATGCCAAGGGACGTATAGAAATCCGGATAATTGCTCAGGCCGCCATAGATTGATTTCAGCGCGTCATCAGTCGTCGCAATCCATAGCTCAGCGTATCGACCAACACGACCAGCAGCACCATCGCGCCGAGGATGCTTGCGGTTTTCCCCATGTGAAACAAGCTCATGTGAAACATCAATAATTGCCCAAGACCACCGGCCCCGACGACACCGAGTACGGCGGCGGCGCGGATGTTGTTTTCCCAGCGATAGAGCGTGTAGGAAATAATTTGCGGCAAGATTTGCGGCAGCGTGGCGTAGAGGAAAACGCGCGCGCCGACTACGCCTTGGGTGCGTAGCGCAAAAGCCGGCCCGGGCGCCGCGTTTTCAATGGCTTCGGCATACAGCCGACCGAGCACGCCGCTGGTGTGGCAAGCCAGTGCCAGCGTTCCGGCGAATGGGCCGAGGCCGGCAGAAATTAGCAACAAGGCCGCCCACACCAATTCAGGAATCGAGCGTAGCGCGTTGAGCAGCAGTCGCGTTGGCGTGCGTAGGCGCGCTGCATCGGCGGCGTGCAGCCGGCTCGCGGGAAGCGCCAGCGCGAGCCCGACAACAACGGCGAGCAAGGTTCCCAGGGCGGACATGGCCAGCGTTTCGCCACTGGCATAGAGCAGCTTGATGAGAAAGTCAGACGACAAATCGGGCGGGAAAAATTCGCCCAGAAATCGTCCCATGCTGTTGATGGCATCGAGCGAAAAAAATGCCGCCCATTGCAGGTCGAGCGTCGCAAAACTTGCAACGACCAAGCCAAACAAGGCCAGCACGAACCAACACATGCGGCAGCGGGCATCAAACAGCGGTGGCGGCATACGATAGGGCTGGTTGGCGGCGATAGGTTTAGTGGCCATGCGTGTCATCCAAGCTGGCGACGCAGCCAACTGCTGACGAAATCGGCGATGCCCACCAGCGCGACAAAGACCAACAACATGGTGCTGACTTCGCCACCGGCAAACATTTTCATCGAGCCATCAAGTTGCTGTCCCAGACCGCCCGCACCGACAAAGCCGAGCACTACCGAAGAGCGAATGGCGCATTCCCAGCGATACACGGTGTAAGAAATTAGTTCAGCGGCATTTTGCGGCAACAGACCGTAGGAAAAAGCTTGCAGGCGGCTGCAACCATTGCGTAGCAAGCTCTGTGTGACGGCGGTATCGCCGCTCTCCAAAATTTCGCCATAGACTTTTCCCAACATGCCGCCATAAGTCAGCGCGATAGCCAACACGCCCGCCGTCGGGCCAAGTCCGACCACGCGGACAAACACCAAGGCCCAAATTAATTCAGGAACGCTACGCAATAAAATCAGCACCCAGCGCACCATTTGGCGCACCGCGAAAGACGCGGGCGCCATTCGTCCGGACAAGGCCGAGATTGACAACACGCGAACCGAGGCGAGCGTCGCGGGCACTGCCAGCAATAGCGCCAGCGCGATTCCGGCACTCGCAATCGCCACCGTGCGCCACGCTTCACGCAATACTAAGCTAAGGAATTCTGCGTTGGCCGTCGGCGGCAACATGGCCGTCAAAAATCGCCAAGTTGGTTCGCGGCTCTGCGCTTCAAACAGCAACCAGGGACGAAACTCGGTGGTCACCAGCAATGGCCACAGTAGCAGCAAACTCGCCCCTAGCCAGGTCAGTCGCCACGGCCAGGCCGGGTCACGAGTTTGGAGTGTGGCGTTAGTCATCGGCGTGATACCAGCACCAACTGGTGAGATAGCACTTATCGACACTGAACAGCGATCATTGGTAGCGGTGGGTCTTCAGGCGCTACATCCGCAATATGTGCTTCTTCGCGCTGGGCGTAGAGCCATGTCAGGCGTTCAGTTGTCACCTCGGCG
>JANYAW010000206.1 GCA_025361105.1 Rhodocyclaceae bacterium
CTCGCGACACGCGTCATCGTCAATCCCGCTTTAATGAACAGAATCGGTAACCCGCTTGCGCACATTCATCGACTACGAACTCAAGCAATTGCCGCTTGTAATCCCTGCCCACACACTTCATGATTCGTGGGGAAACCTCAGGACCCGGCTCGATTATTCGATTATTCTGACCAACAAAACCGAACCCACGATATGCGAACTCTCCTAATCGCCTTAGCGTTATTACTAGTCACCCCAGCGGGGGCGCAGCAGTTCAAGCCGTTCCCGCGAGCGAATATCACCAAGGCGCAATGGCAGACCTACTATGACGAAGTAAGCAGGAAGCACAGCGCGAACGTTCAGATTGTCGAGGCCGAGAAACTCATGATCTTTACTGACCCGGAGAGCAAGACCTTCTATGCCTTCACGCAGCCAGAACATTCTGCCTACCCGGCGGTAATTACTCGCAAACTTGAAATTCGGAATGGCAATCTTTTCGTTGGCCAGATCGGTTACTTCGCCGGTGATGAACCGCAATTCGCAAGACTCTTCAAAGCCTATCTCGATCTCAATGAAAAACTCCGCGACGCCAGCAAACAGAAACCTAAAGAGGGTACGTCGCAATGACTACTAACAGGACGTTCAGGTGGAGCTACGCGAACTGCCGCGCCGCTGCATAATTCACGCGCTGCCGTAGAGAATCACCATCACCTACACAGGGGGTTCCATGAAACGAGTCACTGGCATAGGCGGCATCTTCTTCAAAGCCAACGACGCTCCGGCGCTGCAGGCTTGGTATAAGCGGCATCTCGGAATCGATGTCCAGGGGTGGGGCGGTACGGCCTTCACCTGGACTGACGACGAAGGCAAGCCGGTTGGCGGAACAACCATCTGGTCTGTCGGCTCGGCAGCCGGCGACCAATTTGCTCCCAGCACCGCATCCTTCATGGTCAATTATCGAGTAGAAGACCTGCACGGATTGATTAAAGTCTTGCGCGAAGAAGGCTGCAATGTGCTCGGTAAGATCGACGATTCCGAGTACGGAAAATTTGCCTGGGTCATCGATCCGGAAGGAAACAAGGTAGAACTGTGGCAACCGCCTGCCGTCCAATGAGCAGGGTTTGACATTCAAGCGGAGCTGCGCAAACAATCGAGTAACCCGCTTAACCCCAAGCTCGACATCGCAATATCAAGGAGCATACGAATGCAGCAATGGATATTCCTCTCAATCGCTATTGTTAGCGAGGTAGCTGCAACATCGGCGCTGAAGGCGTCTGAAGGTTTTTCGCGCCTGTGGCCATCGCTTGTCGTTGTTGTAGGGTACGCAATTGCCTTTTATTTTTTGTCCCTTACCATCAAGACCATTCAGCTTGGCGTTGTATATGCCATTTGGTCCGGAGCCGGTATTGCATTAATCGCGTTGGTTGCATGGATATTCCTGGGACAAACTCTGGACGTGCCGGCAATCATAGGTTTGTTGCTGATTGTCGCGGGAGTGGTTGTCCTCAATGTATTTTCCAAGACGGTTTCTCATTAGTGAGCGGCTTAAGCCATCATTCGCAAAAAAAGATGCAATCCCTTAATGCATATTCCGCACCATAACGGCGTGTCGCCAGCACCAACTGACGAAGTTTGAATTGTGACGGATCGGAACGATTCATAAGCGCATGTTTCGTCGTGCTGGACTCAGCAGCCGCTGCAAATCCTGCGGAATGATTTTGATCATTCCAGTCGCTGGTTCTGGCACACGTTGGTATAGATTCTCGCGCGTTGAAGGTCGAGTTGATGAAGCGCCAGTCCACTAAAACGTCGCTGATCCTGAAAGGGGCGAACCATTGGCTACAGGCGCGATGGCGTGGTCTGAGCCACAAATTCGCCTGCTCTGACAGTATGAGCATCCGGGCAGCGCTATCAATATTTTTCTCGGTGCTCTTGTGCGCCTGCGTGAATTGGCCCCGGAGGAAATGATCCGGTAGGCGGAAAGCTCAAAGCGGAAAGCACCATCGGTTTTATCTATTCGCCTTCCCTGCAACTGGGTAGCGTTGCCAAGTGCACAACTGGAATTAACAAGGTCGAGTGGGTATGTACCGACTTTAAGCTTTAGTCGCAAGGCTCATGTGCGGTGAGTGTCGGCGCATGAACTGAAGGAGCCAGACCCGGCCATTTTTGTTTTGCCCTGACCGTTTGAAAAGCATATCAGTTGGTGCTGGCCACGCGCCGTGCCGAACTCAAACCGAATTAATTTTTCGTGCTGCGCTTGGGCAACAAGGCTGCCGACAATCCCCACGTGATGACGCTGTACACAATCGCGCCGACGACGCCAGACCATAAGCCATCGACCGTAAAGCCATTCACATGCGTGCCGACGAACCAGAACAACAGACCGTTGATGATAAAAATAAACAAGCCCAAGGTGAGCAAGGTGGCCGGCAGGGTGAGCAAAATCATGATCGGGCGGATGAAGGTGTTGACCAGACCCAGCACCAGCGCGGCAATGAATGCGGCGGTAAAACTATGCACGCTGACGCCGGGCAAAAGATAAGCCACGGTGATGAGCGCGGCGGAATTGATG
>JANYAW010000275.1 GCA_025361105.1 Rhodocyclaceae bacterium
CATTCGTCGGTAATGATTAAGGACATTTTCGTTTCCAGCTTTTGCTTAGGTAATTTTTGCTTTCAACCGCTGTTGCACCATCGGCTGCACAAATTTTGAAACGTCGCCGCCGAGCAGGGCGATTTCGCGCACCATGGTTGCGGAGACAAACATGTATTGCTCGCCGGGCGTGAGGAAGATGGTTTCAACTTCGGGATAAAGATTTCGATTCATCCCCGCCATTTGAAATTCGTATTCAAAATCGGACACCGCGCGCAGACCGCGCACGATGACGGATGCGCCTTGCTGATGCACGAAATCCATCAACAAACAATCAAAGCCGTGGATCTCGACATTGGGGTAGGGCGATAAAACCTCGCGCGCAATGGCGACGCGTTCCGCCAACGGGAATAAGGGACGTTTGTTACGGCTCTCGGCGATGCCGATAATCACCCGCTCGAAAAGACTCGCGGCGCGACGCACCAAATCTTCGTGCCCGCGTGTGAGTGGGTCAAATGTTCCCGGATAAACCGCTACGCCTGCGCTCATCGGTGCTCCAGTAAATGAAAGAAAACCTGACCCGCCTGCCCTTGCCGCACCACCTCAAAATCGCCGAGTGTTTGCAGCGCAATTTCCGCCTCAACATACAGCCGCGCCGTGGGCTTGGCAAGCAAGCCAAGGCGTGGGGTAAGCTGTTCCAAAATGCCACGACCATAGGGCGGATCTAAAAATATCAAATCAAATCTGTCGTCTGGTGAAGTCGGCGCAAATTTTAGCGCGTCATCACAATGTAGTTTGAGTCGCACGCAGTCAAAACTTTCCGCGCTCTTTTTTAATGCCGCGAAAGCTTTGCGATCTTTTTCAATCATCACCACCGGCTCAGCACCGCGCGATGCCGCCTCGAAACTCAGGATGCCGCTGCCGGCAAAAAGATCCAGGCAGGAAAGGCCACGCAAGTCCTGACCCAGCCAATTGAACAAAGTTTCGCGCACGCGATCAGGCGTTGGTCGCAGCGCGATTTCGGTTGCCGCGTCGGGTACGGAAATCAATCGACTACGCCATTCGCCACCGGTTATACGGATGCGGCTCATCGCGACCAAAACTCGCCAGTTGGTGCTGGTGACACGCCGTCAAAGGCAGGTTTATTTGGCCGAATCACGGTTCGCCTCTGTTAAAATTTCGCAGCCGCTTATCTTAGCGTTATTCGCCTTGCGCCTCTCGTATGTCTGGTTTCCCGCCACATTCTAATGACGTAAAAAGTCCGTCGCTGGGTGACCGCCTCAAAGCCGGATTAGCCAGAACCAACGCCACACTCAATACGCCCGTTGGCGAACTTTTTTCAGGATCCGTGAGTGCAGAATCCGGCCCTTCGTGGAGCGAACGGCTCAAGGTAGGTTTAGCCAAAACCAACGCTACACTCAACATGCCGGTCAGCGAATTATTCAGTCGCTCGAAAATTGATGCCTCGCTGTATGAAGAACTGGAAGCCACCTTGTTAATGGCTGATTGTGGAATCGATGCAACGACCTGGCTGCTCGATGAACTTAAAGCGCGCGTCAAGCGTGATGGGATTGAAAATCCGGCGCTGCTGCGCGCGGTGTTAATCGAACTACTAACCACGCTGCTGACACCCATCGAAAAGCCGCTAGTCGTCTCAGCGCATCGCCCGTTCATCATCATGCTGGCAGGCATCAACGGCGCAGGTAAAACCACGTCAATTGGCAAGCTGGCGCGATATTTTCAGCAGCAAGGTTTAAGCGTTTTGCTCGCGGCGGGCGACACATTCCGCGCCGCCGCAAAGGAGCAATTGATGGTCTGGGGCGAGCGCAATGGCATCACCGTCATTGCGCAAGAATCGGGCGATTCGGCCGCTGTGATTTTCGATGCTATCGCCGCCGCACGTGCGCGGAAAATTGACATCGTGCTGGCCGATACCGCGGGTCGACTGCCGACGCAATTACATCTGATGGAAGAAATCGCCAAGGTGCGACGGGTGATTCAGAAAGCCGAAGCGAGTGGGCCACACGAAGTTATTTTGGTGCTTGATGCCAACATCGGGCAAAACGCGATTGCCCAAGTCAAAGCTTTCGACAAAGCGATAGCCGTGACCGGCCTCATCGTTACCAAGCTCGATGGCACGGCCAAAGGCGGCGTCTTGGCAGCGATTGCACGGCAATGCGCCAAGCCCGTGCGCTACATTGGCGTGGGTGAAGGCATAGCCGATTTGCAGCCATTCCGTGCCGCCGAATTTGTCGCGGCAATTTTTCCGCCGGAGACCTTGTGATTCGGTTTGAGCGCGTCGGCAAACGCTACCCGCCTGACATCAGCGCATTAACCGACGTTCAGTTTGAAGTTGAGCGTGGCGAACTAATCGCCATCGACGGACACTCCGGCGCGGGCAAATCTACCCTTCTCAAACTCATC
>JANYAW010000279.1 GCA_025361105.1 Rhodocyclaceae bacterium
GCCTTTTCACGAATTTCCAACGCCAGCCGATCACGCGTGCGTTCGGAGAGTTTTTTGGAATCGTTCAAACCGACAATAGGACGCGCCGGATCAAGGATGACGGCAGCGGCGTAAACCGGCCCGGCAAGTGGGCCACGTCCGGCTTCGTCGACCCCACAGATGCGCACTAACATCAGACTAAGCCAAGATAAGGCAGCACGACCTTCGCCGCCTGCTGACCGGTATTCTGGCGCAACTGAACATGGATGTCGGCGAAGACTTTCTCGACTGCCATGCGCATCGGTTTGTCGACCAAAATATTGCCCAGCGCTTGTGCCAAATTTTCTGGTGTTGCATCGTCTTGAATAAATTCCGGCACGACAAAACGCCGCGCAAGAATATTGGGCAAACCTATCCACGGCAAATAACCCATGCCCTGCATGATGCGGTACGTCCACGGTGACATTTTGTAGGCGATGACCATAGGCCTGCCGACCAGTGCGGTCTCTAGCGTTGCCGTACCGCTCGCCACCAATACCGCGTCGCTCGCCGCAATCGCTTCGGTCGCATGACCGAACATCAAGGTGAATGGCAAGTCGTCGGCCTTACATTTCCACAATGCGATTTCAAATTGCAAGCGTGTTTCACGCGAAATGAGCGGTACCAAAAATTGAATTTTGGGAAAGCGCACGAGCAACAATTTCGCCGCTTCGATAAAAGTCTCGGCCATGTATTGCAGCTCGGCTTGACGGCTGCCGGGCAAGAGTGCGACGACTCGTTTATCCGTCGCGATTTCCAGCGATTCGCGCACTGCAGATTGCTTGATATTTGGTTCAATCACATCGGCCATAGGATGACCGACGAAGGTGCATTTCACCGGCGTATTGGCATATAGCGCTGGTTCGAACGGGAATAGCGCGAGCAAATGATCGACCGATTGCACGATTTTTTTCAGGCGGGTTTTGCGCCACGCCCAAATCGATGGACTGACAAAATGAATCACCGGAATGCCGGCACGCTTGAGTTTCTTTTCCAGCCACAAATTGAAATCCGAGCCATCGACACCAATGAACGCAGCGGGTCTGTCGGCCAGCACGCGCTTGAGCAATTGACGTCGGATACCACTGATTTCACGGTAGTGACGCAGCACTTCGGCATAGCCGCGCACGGAAAGTTTCTCGGCGGGCCAGAGCGCGTCAAAACCTTCACGCTCCATCTTCGGGCCGCCAATGCCATAGAAGGAAATATCGCTGCGATGCGTTTTAAGTGCGGCGATTAAGTGTGCCGCAAGCTGATCACTGGACGCTTCGCCAGCGACCATGGCGATGCGCTTCATCAGCGAATAATCCCGCGTCCGCCGTGCTGCAAGAATTCGGACAGCGGCAAAAGCTCAGCGCAAGTTTTGGCTTCTGCGGCAATCGCTAATTTAGCTTCGTCAAGCATCAAGCCATTGCGATACAAGGTTTTAAAAGCGCGACGTATGACGGCAATTGCCTCGACAGAAAATCCGCGTCGCTTGAGTCCTTCGGCATTGATGCTGCGCGGCTCAGCCGGATTGCCAAAAGCCATCACGAAGGGTGGCAAATCCTGCGCCAGCATGCTGCCAAAAGCCGTCATGCTATGCGCGCCGATACGCACAAACTGATGCACACCGGTAATGCCACCGAGAATCACCCAATCGTCGATATGCACATGGCCAGCAAGCTGCGTACTATTAGCCAAAATGATGTTGCTACCGAGCACGCAGTCGTGGGCGATATGCACGTAAGCCATGACCCAATTGTCATTGCCGACGGTGGTCAAACTACGATCTTGCGTGGTGCCACGATTGAGCGTGCAGGACTCACGAAAAGTATTGCGGTCGCCAATTTCCAATCGCGTCGGTTCGTCTGCGTACTTTTTGTCCTGCGGCGCAGCGCCCACCGAGCAGAACTGGAAGAAACGATTGTCTGCGCCAATGCGCGTGTGACCTTCAATCACTACGTGCGGGCCTATCCACGTATTCGGACCGATTTCAACATTCTCACCAATAATGCTGTACGCGCCGACGGTCACGCCTTCGGCGAGGTGGGCATTTGGATGAACGATGGCGGTGGCGTGAATACTCATGCGAGCTATGACAACTTAGGGAACGGGACGTAGCGTGCACATCAATACGGCTTCTGCGGCGAGTAGGCCGTCCACATGTGCCGTCGCTGCGAATTTCCATAAGCCGCGTTTGGTCGCGAGAATTTTTGCCTCAATGACCAATTGGTCGCCCGGACTGACTGGCCGCTTGAAGCGCGCGCCATCAATGCCGACAAAGTAATACACGGATTTGGATTTATCTTCCGGCGTACCACCCAAAGTTTTGAATGACAGCAAGGCCGCCGCTTGTGCCATCGCTTCGACAATCAACACACCCGGCATCACCGGATGATGCGGATAGTGGCCGGGGAAAAATGGCTCGTTGATGCTGACGTTTTTGATCGCAGTGATGCGCTCGCCAACGACGATTTCACGCACGCGATCGATCAACAGCATCGGGTAGCGATGCGGCAAATAATCCAGAATGCCGCGTATGTCCATCTCGCCGGTGTCGGTCTTTGCGATGGTAGTGTCAGGGTCGCTCATGATGATTTTTTCTCCAAGTCAGCCAAGCGTTTTTCCAGCGTTCGAATTTTATCGGCCATCGCATCGAGATGCCGGAGCTTGGAAAAATTCTTCAACCAATTGCCGTGTTCAAGAAACGGTATGCCGCTACTGTAGGTTCCAGCTTGGGTAATCGACTTGGCGATGAAGGTGGCCGCCGATACATTGACATCATCACAAATCGTCAAATGCCCGCTAATCATCGCTGCGCCAGCGAGGGTGCAGCGTTTGCCTATCGTCGTGCTTCCGGCGATACCAGTACAACCGGCAATCGCCGTATATGCACCGATACGAACGTTGTGCGCAATCTGCACGAGGTTATCAATCTTCACACCATCTTCAATCACGGTGTCGAATAATGTGCCCCGATCAATGGTCGTGCCCGCGCCGATTTCTACATCGTCACCAATAAGCACCCGACCAACCTGGGGAATCTTGAGCCAAGCGCCATCGGCTTCCCGTGCGTAACCAAAACCATCACCACCAATGATTGCGCCCGAGTGAATCACCGTGCGCTCACCAACCACGCAATCAGCATAAATAGTGACATTCGGAAACAGCCGCGCGCCTTCGCCAATTTGAACCCCTTCACCGATGCTGCAATTGGCTCCAATCGCCGCGCTCGCGCCGATACGCGCACCCGTACCGACCCACACGTTTGGTCCAACCGAAGCACTAGGATCGACCTCACCTTCCACCACCGCGCTTGCATGGCGACCCGCAGTCACTGGTGGCGGCGGGTTCATCCACTGCGCAACACGGGCGAAGTAAAGGTAAGGTTGAGGGACAATAATCGCCAGCACCGGACAATCGTCGACCGACGGGGCAACGATAACTGCGGATGCCCGCGTAGTGGCAAGTTGCCGTCGATATTTTGGATTTGCGAGAAAGGCTAAATCGCCTGGACCGGCTATATCAAGTGGCGCGATGCGATGCAATGGCGTATCGCCAGCACCAACTAGCAAATTCGCCGGGCCACCAAGTGTGCCGCCAAAACGGGCGACGATTTCATCGAGCCGCACCGCCATGATTGCGTACCGCTTACTTGGCTGGTGCCTCGATGAGCGCCTTGATTACCTTGTCGGTGATGTCAATTCGCGGGCTGGCGTAAACCGCTTCTTGAAAAATAATGTCGTATTTTTCCGCATCGGCGATTTGCTTGATAATCTTATTGACGCGGTCAAAAATCGCCGCTGTCTCTTCGTTTTGGCGTTGACTCAAGTCCTCGCGGAACTCGCGCTGCTTGCGCTGAAAGTCGCGATTGAGATCACCAAATTCGCGCTCTTTGGTACGGCGATCTGACTCGGCCATGGTGGTGCCGCCCTTTTCCAAAGCTTCTTGCATTTCTTTCAATTGCTTGGCAATTTTTTGCAGATCCTGATCTCGTTTTTCAAAATCTTTCTCAATGCGCTTCTTGGCTTTGGCAGCCTGTGGCGCTTCATTCATGACGCGCTGGCTATTAACGAAACCGATACGCGATTCAGCACGAACCGCTCCTGTGATGGTCAATAGACCAAGTGCGATGGGAAGAAAAAATCGAGTCGGAATCATGGATTACCCGTTGAAACAGATTAACAGATTAGAAAGTATTGCCTAGCTGAAACTGGAAGCGCTGCAACTTGTCGGTGGATTTCGTGTTGAGTGGCTTGGCTAGCGCGAAACGTAGCGGCCCCATTGGCGAATTCCAGCTTAAACCCAATCCCGTACTGTAACGCAGGTTGCCCGGTTTGAAATCTTCGCCGTAACCAAAAACATTGCCCGCATCAACGAACGCAGAAATCCGGAATGATTTGTCCGTGCCTGCACCTGGTGTTGGCATGAACAATTCGGCATTGCCAATCACACGGAAATTACCACCGAGGAACTCACCCGTCGCCAGATCGCGTGGCCCGAGCGAGCCGGATTCGTAGCCCCGTACCGAACCAATACCGCCAGCATAAAAATTCTTGAAGAAGGGAAGCTCCTTGCCGCCATATCCTTGCGCACCGCCAAGCTCGCCGTTAAGCATTAGCGACCATTTTTTGGCGATCGGAAAATACTTTTGATATTGATAAGTGGCACGGAAGTAAGTCGCTGTGCTACCCGGTGTAGCAGTTTCAAGTACGGCACGCTGCAAGGTGCCTTTAGTCGGGTATTGGAAGCTGTCGCGGTCGTCACGGGTCCAGCCCAACGTCGCCAGATAGGTGGTGCTGTCAGCGCCAAAGGTTCTCACATAGTTGACGTAACGTACTGGGCTTAAAGTGGTCAGACTCAACGATGTTTTGTCAATCGAGAAACCCAAATACAAGCCTTCGTCGTCAGCAATCGGGAAGCCGAAACGCACCCCGCCACCGACAGAATCCGAACCAAAAGTACCCGTATTGAGTGAGCTGGTGTCGGTCTTTCGGGTATAGATATCGAAGCCACGGCTGATGCCATCGGGGGACCAATAGGGATCGGTATGGGAGATGGAATAAACTTGATTCGACTTACTGGTGCTGACTTGGAAGCCCAAATGCTTACCGCTACCGAACAAGTTTTGTTGATTGATAGAGCCGGAAAACACCAGCCCTTCGGCGCTTGAAAAGCCTGCGCCAATCAACAAATTGCCTGTTGGTTTTTCTTTGAGTTTGACATCCACGTCAACCTGATCTGTAGTCCCTGCCACCGCTGGTGTTTCGACGGTGATGTCTTCAAAATAACCCAGCCGATCAATACGCTCTTTGGACTTATTAATACGCTCACCGTCATACCAGCTCGATTCCAATTGCCGGATTTCACGACGGATTACTTCGTCGCGCGTCTTGGTGTTGCCGCCGATATTGATGCGCCGTACGTAGACGCGTCGTCCGGGATCAAGTACTACGGTGAAGGCGACTTGGCGTTTTTCTTTGTCTAATTCGGGTGCAGAATTGACGTTGGCAAAGGCATAGCCTTCGTTGCCCAAACGATCGGTGAGCGCCTTGGTCGTTTCGGTCATTGCTTCACGCGAAAAAACTTCGCCCGGCTTGACTTTCACTAGCGGTGTCAGCACGCTCTCGGGCAATATCAAATCGCCGGTCAACTTGAGTGACGAGACAGTGTACTGTTCGCCTTCGGTCAAACTGATGGTGATGTAGATGTCCTGCTTGTCTTGCGAAATCGAAACTTGTGTAGCCTCAATGTTGAATTCGAGATAGCCGCGATCCAAATAGTAGGAACGCACTTTCTCCAGATCGCCGGAGAGCTTTTGTTTGGAATATTTGTCGTTGCCGGTGTACCACGTCAGCCAGCCCGGGGTTCTTAACGTGAATTGATCGAGCAAATCGGATTCCGAGAAAGCTTTATTGCCGATGATATTAATTTGCTTGATGCGCGCGACCTCACCTTCAACCACGGTGAAACTGATGCCAACTCGATTCCGCTCCAGCGGCGTGACGGTGGTTTTCAAATCCACTGCGTAATAACCCTGGCTCAAGTATTGGCGCTTCAGTTCCTGCTCGGCACGTTCGACCATCGAGCGGTCAAAAATTCGCGCTTCGGCCAAGCCAACTTCCTTGAGTCCTTTGGTCAAATCCTCGGTCTTGAAGGCTTTGAGTCCATCGAATTTTAGCGAGGCAATCGCCGGACGTTCATCGACCACGACGACCAATACTTGACCTTCGACTTCAAGCCGCACGTCTTTGAAAAACCCGGTAGCAAATAGCGCTTTAACAGCTTGCGAGGCGGATTCGTCGGTCATCGTGTCGCCGACTTTGACCGGCAAATACGAGAACACCGTACCCGCCTCAGTGCGCTGTATGCCCTCGACGCGAATGTCTTTAATCTTGAACGCGTCCCAAGCGTAAGCTGGGGCAATCAGCAAGGAGCTAATCATGCCGGCCAATGCGGCCTTGCGTAGCGGTGCGCCGCGCTTGAGTTTGGTTGAGCGCGCCGAAGCACTGTGTGAGGGTTTTTTCATTAAGTCAGCCAGAAATCAGACGATTGATGTCGTTGTAAAAAGCAAAGCTCATCAAGATCGCAAGGAATACCAAACCGAGCCGTTGCCCGTATTCCATGGCACGCTCACTGAGCGGCCCGCCTTTGATGAACTCAGCAAAATAATACAGCAAATGCCCCCCATCTAGCACTGGAATTGGCAGCAAATTGAGCACGCCAAGACTGATACTGATGAGCGCAAGGAAGCCCAGATAGTAGGCGAGACCGAGGCTCGCCGATTGCCCGGCATAGTCAGCAATTGTTACCGGACCGGAAATATTCTTTAAGGATATTTCGCCCAGCAACATGCGCCCCATCATCCGCAGAGTCAGTATCGAGGTATCCCAAGTTCTGGTCACTGCACGGTTCAAGGCTTCGAGCGGCGGATAACTTACGGTTACAAATCGAGCTTCAAACGCATTGCGATCTTCCTTACCTTGGATGCC
>JANYAW010000290.1 GCA_025361105.1 Rhodocyclaceae bacterium
CGGAATTTCAGGTGCGTTTTCCACCACCATGTCCGTGGTACCAATCAGTGTGTAGTCATTTTTATAGGGGATCATGAAGACCACTCGTCGATCGTCGTTCTGGAGTATGAACGCGTGCTCTCCTGGGTAAGCGCGTGGGACAACGATGTGACTACCTTTTACCAATCGCACGTTGTCGGTGCTGGGTTGGCGCAGGCAATCATTCAAGACCCGCTTTACCCAGGGTCCGGAGGCGTTGACAACAGCGCGGGCGGTGACCGATGTATCTTCGCCATTCGAGCTTCGGAGATCGAGTTCCCAGTTGCCGGCGATCCGCTTGGCTTTGCGGCATTCCGTCCGCGGCAGGATTGCCGCGCCGCATTCAGAAGCGCTCTGCACATTAGTTAGCACTAACCTCGAATCATCGACACGACAGTCAGAGTATATGAATCCATGGAGATATTGGCTTTTTAAGCCATTGCAATACGGTTGTTTGCGAAGACTTACACTTTTAGAATCGGCAAGTTTTCCATCGTGCTTGCTTGACGTAATTGCGCGACGGCCAAGGTGGTCATAGAGAAACAATCCGGCACGGATCATCCAGCGCGGTCGCAATGCTGGCACGTGCGGCATGACAAACTGCAGCGGTTTGACCAGATGCGGGGCAATATTGAGCAGGGTTTGGCGCTCTGACAGCGCTTCAGCCACCAGACGAAACTCATATTGCTCCAGGTAGCGCAAACCACCGTGGATGAGTTTGCTGCTCCATGAGGAGGTGGCGGACGCTAGATCGTTTTTTTCGACCAGAAGGACTGACAATCCGCGGCCCGCAGCGTCACGGGCAATGCCAGCGCCATTGATGCCGCCGCCGATGATTGCAATGTCGTAGTCAGGGCCCGCTTCCATTTGGATTGCGCCCATTTACAGGAATTGACACCATTCTAGTCCACAAGCTACGCACAAAAAACAAAAGGCAGCGCGAGCTGCCTTTTCGTCTGCCAGCATTCGCAATCAGCGCCTCTGGCGCAGCTTGCGAATGGCGGCAAGTTGTGCCGCAAGCGTAGCGAGTTCTGCCTCGACGGAAGCAATTTCCTGTTGATCCTGCGCCTTGGCGCGGGCCTCTTCAGCGCGCTTGATGGCCTCGGTTGCTTTGGCCTCGTCGAGATCGTGTCCCCGAATCGCGGTATCAGCCAGCACGGTCACGACCTTCGGCTGGACTTCGAGTATGCCGCCAGCAACGAAAATCAGCTCTTCATCGCCGCCAACTGGCTTGATGCGAACCGACCCCGGTTTGATGCGCGTGATCAGCGGCGTGTGCTGCGGATAAATGCCGAGTTCGCCGGCCTCGCCCGGCAAGACCACGAACTCTGCCTCGCCCGAATAGACGCTTTGCTCGGCGCTAACGACGTCTACGTGTAGGGTGTTTGCCATGGCTGCTATGCGGTCTTCGCTTTCGCGATCGCCTCTTCAATACCGCCGACCATGTAAAACGCCTGTTCGGGGATATGGTCGCATTCGCCCTCGACAATCATCTTGAAACCCTTGATCGTGTCTTTGAGCGTGACGTATTTGCCCGGCGAGCCGGTAAATACTTCGGCAACGTGGAAAGGCTGGGAAAGGAAGCGCTGAATTTTGCGCGCGCGACCGACCGCCAGTTTGTCCTCGGGAGACAATTCGTCCATGCCGAGAATCGCGATAATGTCGCGCAGTTCCTTATAGCGCTGCAGCACGGCCTGGACCGCGCGCGTGGTGTTGTAGTGCTCTTCACCGATCACGTGCGGATCAACCTGGCGTGACGTCGAGTCGAGCGGATCGACCGCAGGGTAAATACCCAGCGAAGCGATGTCGCGCGACAACACGACGGTGGCGTCAAGGTGGCCGAAGGTCGTGGCCGGCGACGGGTCGGTCAAGTCGTCGGCCGGCACGTAAACGGCCTGGATTGAGGTGATCGAACCGGTCTTGGTCGAAGTAATGCGGTCCTGTAGACGGCCCATTTCTTCGGCCAGCGTCGGCTGGTAGCCCACCGCCGACGGCATACGGCCAAGCAGCGCCGACACTTCGGTGCCGGCGAGCGTGAAGCGGTAGATGTTATCGACGAAGAACAGGATATCGCGGCCTTCATCGCGGAAACTCTCGGCCATGGTCAGGCCGCTCAGCGCCACGCGCAAACGGTTGCCCGGCGGTTCGTTCATCTGGCCGAACACCATCGCGACTTTGGATTCCGGCAGGTTGTCGAGCTTGATAACACCGGCTTCAGACATTTCGTGATAGAAGTCGTTGCCCTCGCGGGTGCGCTCGCCGACGCCCGCGAACACGGACAGACCGCTGTGCTGCTTGGCGATGTTGTTGATCAATTCCAGCATGTTCACGGTCTTGCCAACACCGGCGCCACCGAACAGACCGACCTTGC
>JANYAW010000357.1 GCA_025361105.1 Rhodocyclaceae bacterium
CTCGGCCCACAACGCTGGCTTTACAGCGGCGAAGCGTTTGAGTTGACGCGCGAACATCTGGCAGAAATGAATGCAATGTATTTACCCGCACTAAAACACCCCGAGCGATTTTGGTTACTCGCCGAAGAAGGCGACGAGACGCTCGACTATCGTCAGGCGGTGGCACGTTACGCTGGCGCAAAACAAACCGTGTTGCCCGGCGGTGATCATAGCTTCACGCGTTGGGATGATTATCTCGATGGCATCATTGAATTTGCGGGATTGGCATGACAGAACGTAGCACAAACGACGAGATCAGCCGGTCGGTGTCGGACTTGACGAACAATTCGCGCCGTCACACCCAGCACGGAATTTTGGCTGGCGTCGGCACCTACATCGCATGGGGTTTGGTGCCGATTTTCTTCAAGCAAATCGACACCATTCCGGCGACCGAAGTTATCGCCCATCGCGTGCTGTGGTCGATGCTGCTGATGGCGTTGATTTTATTTTTCACGCAGGGCTTTGCCGTCGTGCTTGGTGTATTGCGTCAGCCGCGTCAGCTTTTTCGCATCGCCATCGCGTCGACCTTGGTCGCCAGCAATTGGCTGATATTTGTCTATGGCATTAACACCGGGCGCATCCTGGAGACCAGTCTTGGTTATTTCATTTTGCCGCTGCTCCATGTCGCACTCGGCGTGATGGTGCTCGGTGAAAAGCTGCGTCGCTGGCAATGGTTGGCGGTTGCGCTGGCCGTTGTCGGCGTGCTCATCGAAGCCCTGCGCGTGGGCGGCTTGCCATGGATTTCGTTGACGCTGGCGGGAACGTTTGGCCTCTATGGATTGATGCGCAAACAACTCACTCTCGACTCGGCCAACGGCTTGTTTTTGGAGACCATCTGCATGATGCCATTCGCGCTGATTTATTTGGCGTGGATTGCACTGAATGGGCAAAGTCATTTTGGTGAGCGCACACCGGTCGATTTGATGTTGGTCGCCACTGGTATCGTCACTGCGATTCCCTTGCTCCTGTTTGCGATTGCAGCGCGCCGACTGCCGCTGTCGGCTATAGGATTTTTGCAATACATTGCGCCCTCGATTAGCTTCTTAATCGCCGTATTTATTTATGGCGAGCCATTGGGTCTGCATCGTGCGCTGGGCTTTGCGATGATTTGGGCGGGTCTGGCGGTGTACAGCGTCGACATGTTGCGTGCACGACGGGATTTATAATTCGCATCTCCGCAACACCCGCCTTCGCAGTGCACCTGCTGCCTATCCATGAATATTTTGTTTGAAGAAGACGGTACGTTTCGCGCCGGAACCATGCTGGCCGACAACAACACTTCGTTGCAGGTCGAGCTTCCCGGCGGCAAGCGCAGCAAGGTCAAGCTTGCCAATATTTTGCTGCGCTTTAGCGCGCCAGCGGCGGGCGAAGTGCTACATCCCGCGCAAGCGTTGGCGAATGAAATCGATATCGATTTTTTGTGGGAAGTTTGCGGCGAAGAAGAATTCGGTTTTGAAGAACTCGCCGCTGAGTATCACGGTGAAAAAAAGCCGAATGCCTTGCAATCCACCAGCGTGCTGCTGCGCCTGCACAGCGCGCCGATGTATTTTCATCGCAAGGGTCGTGGTCGCTACCGCAAAGCGCCGCAAGAAATCTTGCATGCGGCCTTGGCCGGGTTGGAGAAAAAACGTATCGCGCTGGAAGCCGTGGAACGCATGGCCGATGCTTTGGTCGGCGGCACATTGCCTGCCGAGTTCACGCCGTTGCTGAGCCAGCTTTTGTACGCACCGGATCGTAACAAATCAGAAACCAAAGCGCTCGAATCCGCCTGCGCGCGCAGCGGAAAATCGCCGGTGCGTTTGCTGGCCGATTGCGGCGCAATTACCTCGACGCACGACTATCAACTCGGACGTTTTCTGTTTGAATATTTCCCCGAATCCAAGGGTGGCACGGGCTTCGCTGAAATTGATTTGAGCACCTTGGCAAGTTTGGATGACTTGCCCTTGGCCGAGGCGAAAGCATTTAGCATCGACGATGCAGCAACCACCGAAATTGACGACGCGTTTTCCGTCATGCGACGCGACAGCGGCTGGCGTATTGGCATTCATATCGCCGCGCCGGGTTTGGGTTTCACGCCAGATTCCGCGCTTGGCCAAATCGCCCGCACGCGGCTGTCGACGGTCTATATGCCGGGACGCAAAATCACCATGCTGCCCGAGCAAGTTATCGACCGCTACACCCTGCTCGCCGGTCGTTGCGTGCCTGCGGTGTCGCTGTATTTGGAGATAGCCGACGACTATCGTGTGCTCTCGCACCAGAGCGTGATTGAGCGTGTGAGCATCGCTGCAAATTTGCGTCATCACGACTTGGAGCCGGTGTTTAACGACGAAACTTTATCCACCGGATTGAGTGAATTCGCTTACAAAAACGAACTCAAGTTGCTCTGGGAATTCGCCCAAGTGCTGCAAGCCGGACGTGGCGAAACTGGTCAAGGCAGTAACCGCAAGGATTACAACTTTGAAGTCGACTGGCAAAATCGCAGCGATGCGGTCGGCAGCAATGAAGCGGGCGTGATACAAATTGTTGAGCGTCAGCGCGGCAGTCCGCTGGATACCCTGGTCGCCGAGCTGATGATTTTTGCCAACGCCACCTGGGGCGCTGCGCTGCGCGATGCGGGCGTGAGCGGCTTGTATCGGGTGCAAAGCGCGGGCAAGGTACGTATGAGCACTGTAGCTACCGCGCACGAAGGGCTGGGTGTGGATTGTTACGCGTGGACTAGTTCGCCTCTGCGGCGCTATTGCGATTTGCTCAACCAATGGCAATTGATTGCGCTGCTCAGCGAACAGCCGCCACCCTTTGGACACAAAAGCGGACAAAAAGGTGCTGCGAAAACTTCGGAGGCCAATGTCATGTTGCTCGCCGCGATGCGCGACTTCGATTTGACCTATGCCGCCTACGCCGAATTTCAGCGCGGCATGGAGCGCTATTGGTGTTTGCGCTGGTTATTGCAAACGTCCCGAACAACCGTCACCGCGCGCGTGCTCAAAGACGAACTGGTGCGCGTCGACGAGATTCCGCTGGTGCTTAGAATGCCGTCGCTGCCTAGTCTTGCCGTTGCACCACGCGGCGCGCATGTGCAAATCAGCATTGATGGCATCGACTTGTTGGAAGCGCAAATTCGCGCGCGATTCGTTGAATTATTGTCAACGCAAGCAGATGCAGTCGACGACCTCGCAGATGATGAAACCGTGGACGAAATTGCCGATGAGGTGGGCGACGAAGTAAGCGATGAAACAGCTAATGTTGACCAGATTGGTGTCGCGCAGGAAAACGAATTACCGGCCGAAACCCGCTCTGTTACCGCGCTTGAAGCCGAGGGAGACGCACCACTGGCAGAGTAAACTTGCAGTTCATGTCGGCACAAACTGCACCGCTAATGCGCCCTACTTTTTGGCCTTTCGGTCAATCAAATTTCGTTATGGAATGGCCGCAATTCTTGGCGCGCATGGCTAGTGCCGAGCGCAATCTGACCTTGGCGCTAATCGTATCGGCGGCAGTCCACGCAATATTGCTGTCGATACATTTCAAATTGCCCGAGGCGATTGCGAAGGCCAGCGAGCATGCGCTGGAAGTGATTTTGGTGAACAGCAAGAGCACCACCAAGCCGACCAAGGCGCAAGCCAAAGCGCAAAATAATCTCGATGGCGGTGGTAATACCGAAGAAGATAGGCGCGCCAAAACGCCATTGCCACCATCCAAACGTGATGTCACTGGCGACGAACTGGTCGAGACGCATCGCCGCATTGCGGAATTGGAAGCGCAATCTCAGCAGGTGATGACGCAGATTAAAAACAGCCGCGCAATTGCCACTGAAAAACCCAAAGTTGAAGCTGCACCACCTTTGCTGCCAGGGGTGAGCGGGGCGGATTTGGCAAGTTCAGCACTGGCCATTGCACGCATCGAAGGCCAGATTGCGCGGCAGCTTGAAGACTATAACCAGCGGCCAAGAAAGAAATTTATTGGCGCGCGCACCGAGGAATATCGCTTCGCCCAATACGTTGAAGATTGGCGGCAAAAAATCGAACGGGTCGGCAACCTCAACTACCCCGATGCCGCACGCGGCAAGGCTTACGGCAGTTTGGTATTGACGGTAATCATCCGTGCCAGTGGCGATGTGGAACGGGTCGAAATCAATCGTTCCTCAGGCAATCAAATTCTCGACAACGCGGCACGGCGCATCGTGTTGCTCGCCGCACCGTATGCTGCATTTCCACGCGCCATTACCCGCGATACCGATGTGCTGGAAATTACCCGGACGTGGACGTTTACGAATTCGGATCGATTGCGGGCAGACTAAGTAACG
>JANYAW010000017.1 GCA_025361105.1 Rhodocyclaceae bacterium
CAAGGCTTTCAAACTGGCGACATCTGCAGCATCGGTGATGACTAGCGGTGTGTCTTTCGGTGCACCGATTTCGTCACGCACGGCAGCGAGTTTTTCTGCGCTGCGCCCACCCATCGCCCAACGCAATTTACTCGCCCCACCCAGTGGGTAATTGGGATATTTGGCCATCAAATATTCAACGACCAAGCGTCCGGTAAAACCAGACGCGCCATGCACTACGATGTCAAATTCTTTGTTCATTGCCATGTTTCCTTCGGTTTGAAAAGTTCTGTTGATATTGTGTGCTTGCGCGTCGACTAGAGTAGCGAAAAAACTAAGCGCAGCCAAATCATGGTCAAAATAAAATTGCTCAAGGCAAATATCTGAAGCCGATGAATGACATTGTTATACGTGAGATGGACAAAACTGTGCGCGACGCGAGCGACAAAAAAAGCCCACGCCAAAGCCACAAAGACCGTATCTACACTGTGCATCGCCACCAGTGTCAAACAAGCGACATAAAACAAGACCGGCAATTCCAATAAATTCATCAAGTGCCGATTGGGAATGCTGACATCAGCGGGCACGTTGGCCGATTCGCCAAACTTGAAATCATTTACTTTGGCTCGCCTGTGCTTCACCGCCATCAGGCGCTTGTAAGGCAGGATCAACAACACCATAAGCGTCCATACCGCCAGCGCTGCCATAGGTAAAAATATGCTCGATGAGTTCATGGAAAATTCCCCGTGAGATGTGCGAGCCGACATTATGCGCAATCGTGCCGCTACGACCGGCACGCTACAATCTTGCTATCTGGTTTCTTAGCGCTCAAGGTCACTATGTCAATCACCGAACAAAATATTTCTGCCGCACTGGCGACGCTCATCGATCCCAATACGGGAAAGGATTTTGTGACTACGCGCGGGGTGAAGAACATCAAGATTGATGGCAACAATATCTCGCTTGATCTTGAGTTGGGTTATCCCGCCAAGAGCCAGTTTGCACGTATCGGCCAGATGGTGCGTGACGCACTCAAAGCCAATCTGGGTAATGCGGGTATCGATGAGGTCAGCGTTAATGTCTTTTCCAAGGTCGTTCCGCATGCAGTTCAGCGCGGCATCAAATTGATTCCCGGCGTGAAAAATATCATCGCAATTGCGAGTGGAAAAGGCGGTGTCGGCAAGTCGACCACCGCCGTAAATTTAGCACTAGCGCTGGTCGCCGAAGGTGCGACAGTTGGTCTGCTCGATGCCGATATTTATGGCCCATCACAACCACAAATGTTGGGCTTGAGTGGACGACCGGAAACGGTCGATGGCAAAAGTTTGGAGCCGATGAGCGCGCATGGTTTGCAGGCTATGTCGATAGGATTTTTAGTCGACCAGGAAACGCCGATGGTCTGGCGCGGCCCGATGGTGACGCAAGCTTTGCAACAATTGCTCAACGATACGCGCTGGAAAAATTTGGATTACCTGATTGTCGACATGCCACCAGGCACCGGCGATATTCAATTGACGCTGGCGCAGCAAGTGCCGGTGACCGGTGCCGTCATCGTCACTACACCGCAAGACATCGCCCTGCTCGACGCACGCAAAGGGCTAAAAATGTTTGAGAAAGTCGGCGTGCCGATTCTCGGAATTGTCGAAAATATGAGCGTGCATATTTGCTCCAATTGCGGCCACGCCGAAGAAATATTTGGTAGTGGTGGCGGCGCGAAAATGGCCTTGGATTACGCGGTCGAATTGCTTGGACAACTGCCGCTGGACATGGCGATTCGCCAACAAGTTGATGGGGGTTGCCCGACCGTGGTGGCCGATCCCGATGGACGCGTGGCTGAAATTTACAAAAGCATTGCCCGCCGAGTCGCAGTAAAGTTAGCTGAGCAAGCCAAGGATCACAGCGCGAAATTCCCTGCGATCAAAATTCAAAACACCTGAACTAATGACCGAAGCGACCTCTCCTTTGTCCGACCAAGTGCCCGATCCGGAGGTCTATCGGCGGCGGCGCTCGTACACGGATTTGTACGCAAGATCCTTGGTCGGCCCGATGTACTACATCGTTGCTTGTCTGATGCTGTTGTTCATCGGTGGACTGGGAAGCGTGGCACTTGCCGTAACCATTTGCGCAGCGGTGATGTTTTTGGCGTTGTGGCGACTTCGATACACCAATCGTCTGCCGGTCGATTTTACTGATGAGCAGGTATGTGCCCGATGGTCGCGGCGGCAGTGGGGATCGATACATGCTGGCTACATCTTGTGGGGCTTGGTTACCGTCGTCGTCACATTGGATCAAGGCGAACTCAACAATGCGGTATTCACGGCGTCGCTGGCGATCAGCATGTTTGGCAATGCCGCGAGCACTGTGTTCACGGTGAATTCAACACAGCAGCGAATTACCTTGGCAGCCTTGCATTGGCCGATCATTTTGGTCTTAGCCATTTTCCCTCAGTTTCGCGTATTGGCTTTGGTGCTTTTCTTGCACTGGATATGGTGCGGCCTTTCTGCGACAAGACTTGCGAGCGAATATCGTGTGCAAGTCGAGCTTGAATACGCCTTGTTGGTCAGTCGTGCCGAAGTCCAAGCCTTGGCGCGCACCGACGCACTGACGGGGCTGGCGAATCGTCACGAATACGTCAGCCGGCTGAATTGGGCGTGGCTCAGTGCGCAACGCAACAAGTCACCTTTAGTCATGGCGGTGATAGACCTTGATCATTTCAAGGTGGTCAACGATGTGCATGGGCATCTGGCTGGCGACGTTTGCCTCAAACATGTGGCCGGCTTGCTAAAGCATCATTTTCGGCGCGCAGATGATTTTGTTGCACGCATCGGTGGCGAAGAATTTGTGGCCATCCTGCCTTCCACGACGATAGAAGTCGGGCTGCGTATGTGTGAGGAATTCCGTCTGGCGCTGGCAGCATCGGTGATCAATTTTGAGGATAAATCGATAAAGATGACAACCAGTATCGGTGTGGGAATTGTGACACCAAGTGCCGAAATCAAACCCGATGCCAGCTTTGCGCGTATCGATGCGGCAACCTATGAAGCCAAGTCGCGCGGCAGGAACCAAACGGTGATTGCGGCGAACATCAAGGCGTAAGCAGACATCGCCGTTTGCCAGTTGGTGCTGGCGAGACGCTGTCAGTTCGCCACGCGTGCGGCGGCCAGCAGTTCATGCACGTCGTGCGTCATCACCGCCAAAAATATCGTCAGCGCAAGGTAATAAAAACCGTATTCGACACGAGTAGCGGCGCTGACAGCGTAGTAGGTTTGCCCTTCAATACTGTCGGATCGATACTTGATCGCCTTCCAGACTTGTGGCGCAGCCATGATGGCAATCAGGAACAATAGCGGGCTGGGTTGCCAAATGAAAAATGCCACCAAAATCGGCGCGCCAACTAACCAGACCCGCGGTGTGAGTACTGCGGTGATGCGTCCGCCATCCAGTGGCGAAACCGGAATCAAGTTGAACAAGTTGATGAAGAAACCGGAGTAGGCAATTGCCAACAGCAGATTGCTGTCGTAGTTACGCGCGAAAAAATAACAAACCAAAGCACCGATAGTGCCCAGCAAAGGCCCGCCCAAGCCGACATAGGCCTCGGTTTCGGCATCATGCGGCTGATCCTTCAGCTCTATCCACGCACCAACGAAAGGAATAAAAGTTGGTGCGCCGACATTCAATCCACGCTGCCTTGCGGCGATGAAATGACCCATTTCGTGCACAAATATCAGCGCCACAAAACCCACCGAATACATCCAGCCAAAAATGAATGAATAGGCCACGATAGAGACCAGCATCGAGCCAACGGTGAGAAAGAGTTTGCCGAATTTCGCGCCGGAAAAGAGCAGCAGCAGGAGTTTGATCATGGTGGGCTAAGTGCGTTGGCTAAGCGTAACTACGCGGAAGGATTTGACGGCGGTGTGTTGTTCGTATCGCTCGCAATCATGCTTGGCGCAACCACTGGCGGCTTTTTGCGGAAGCGTCCGAGCACCAAACTACCAATCCCCGCCGCGGCCAGAAAACCGATCTTGGCAAATTTGGCCAGGAACACGGCGACCATCGCAAACAAGCCCAGTTTTTTCGCCGCGACTCCGACCACCAAAGCCGCCAATCCGTATTCGGCGACTTTGTCGCTGCTGGCGTTGAAGTCAGCGTAACGCTTGCCGTCGGCAAATTGCAAAGCACTGAGCAACTCGGCGGAAACCGGTTTGTGCGCCGGCAATCTATCCAGACTGGTAATCAAATTCAAGCTGAAATAGCCTTCGCGTCCCAAAGCGTAGGTGTTGTAGTTCACCCCCTGTGCTTCACTGGCCGGTGCGCCTTTGCTGCGCGTAGACATCGCCCAGACTAGGCGGTGGGCGCTCTGGTTGTAGGCAGGTTTTTCCGCCCAGCCCAAAACTTCCAATTCACCTACCCCCATTTTTGCGCGCTCGGCATTCGCTGCTTCGGTGCCTTCCTGATAGCCCTTGAGCAGGTCGTCTGCGTTCCAATCCTTAGCGTCGTCATCCTTCACATAGCCGGAACTTTCAAAGCGCAAGGTGGCAAACCACGGCGCTTCGCCCGCCGGAAAAATCAGCCCTTGCAGCCCCGGGTCGTCGCCTGGATTTCCCATCGCATGCATCAGCTTGGCGGCCTGCGGTTGCGGCACAAATATGCGGTCTAAGGGCAGTTTGAGTGTTGCCTGATTACCCAGCGAAATATCCTGCGGGCCATTTTTTGCGGCGGCTTTCGCCTCGGTCCAGATCTTGGCGCGCTCGTCGTCCGTCATCATTTGCGCCGAGGCGACAAGGGTCGTCGTGCTGATCGCGATGGCGAAAATGGTATTGAGTATTTTGTTGTAATTCACGAGGATTCCTGTGTTGGTCGGCAAGTGCCAACACAATTTTCGCATGCGCTGCTGGTCTTTGAAGCAAAGCACCATGCGGGTTTGCTCCTCATCCCTGAAGGGGAGGAAGAAACTGGTCAGATTTGCTCCTCCCCCTTCAAGGGGGAGGCTGGGAGGGGGATGGGGAAAATTTTGATCGCTGCGTTTCGGTTTTTGATTCATTGGCGTCTCATTTCCTGCCCCCATCCCCACCCCGACCCTCCCCTTGAAGGGGAGGGAGAAACTGGTTATGCCATGCGGGTTTGCTGCTCACCCTTGACGGGGAGGGAGAAGCTGGTCAGATTTGCCCCTCCCCCTTCAAGGGGGAGGCTGGGAGGGGGATGGGGAAGTTGGTGCTGGTAACACGCCGTTATTTGCTATTGCACTCAGAATCTCGTCCATCTCCGCATCCGTCAGCGCACTATTCAAACAAAAGCGCAGGCGACTGCTGCCTTCCGGCACGGTCGGTGGGCGGATGGCGATGGCGAGAATTCCGGCTTCGTTCAGCCGCTGTGCAGCGGCCAGTGCGGCGGCTTCGGTGCCGATGATGGCGGGGACAATTTGGCTGGACGATTGCAAAGTATCCAGCCCGATGGCATGCAATGCGCTACGCAAGCGTGTGGCATTCGTTGTCAGTCTTGTGCGATCTGCATCCATCGTCGGAATCAAATCCAGGGCCGCATCAACCGCTCCAAGCACGGCGGGCGGTAGCGCGGTGGCGTAGATAAAACCCGCGCAGCGGTTGGTCAGAAAATCAATCAACGCGCGTGAGCCAGCGATGTATGCGCCATACGCACCAAAGGATTTTCCTAATGTACCCATCACCACATCAACCGTGCCAACCGACGAAGGCAGCGCCGCAACCATGCCGCGCCCATGCGGGCCAATTACGCCGGTGGCGTGTGCTTCATCGACATATAGCGCCGCACCATGCTGCTCGGCCAACGCGACCAGTGCGGTCAAATCACAACGGTCACCGTCCATGCTGAACACCGATTCGGTGACGATCAAGCGACGACCGCGATGCGAATTGTTGTCACGCAAGAGTTCGGCCAAATGCTCAAGATCGTTGTGCCGAAAAATCATCGTGCGCGCTTTGGCCAAACGACAGCCATGCACGATACTGGAATGATTGAGTGCATCGGAAAAAATCAACGTATCGCTTAAGGCGGCGAGCGCCGGAATCACCGTCGCGTTGGCTTGAAAGCCGCTGCCTATCAGCAGCGCAGCTTCGCAGCCTTTGAACGCGGCGAGCTTTTCTTCCACGGCGAAAGTGATGCCGCGCGTACCGGTGACAAGGCGCGAGGACGGCGCGCCCGCACCATAGCGCATTACCCATTCTGCGGCGCGCGACTTAGTCAGCGGATGTTGTGACAAGCCCAAATAATCGTTGGAGCAAACATCGATCAAGCGACGGCCATCGGTAGAAATCAAACGATTGGCATCGCATTCAAACGCACGCAAGCGACGGCGCCGATTGCTCGCGTCGAGTGCATCCAGTGCGGCCAAAATTTCAGTGTTGAGAGTGTTGTCCATGTGGTCCTAAATCCGTGCTGCGCGTTCCGATAAGACCTGATGAATTGCCGATGTCAGCGTGCGCAAATCGCCCTCGTCAATCACAAATGGTGGCATCAGATAAACCACATTGCCAAACGGCCGTATCCACACGCCACATTCTGCAAAGCGCCTGCGTAAAGCTTCAAGGTCAATCTCGCCCGACAACTCCACCGCGCCGATTGCGCCTTTGACGCGAACTTCGGCCACACCAGCCAAGTTCGCACACGCTGTGAGTTCGTCGCGCAGTTGTATTTCAATGGCAGCAACTTGTTCCAGGCGAGGCTCCGATTCAAACAAATCCAGCGACGCATTGGCCGCCGCGCATGCCAGCGGATTGGCCATATAAGTTGGCCCATGCATCAATGCCGCGCCTTTGTCGTCGGACCAAAACGCGGCAAAAACATGCCGCCGCGCCACAGTCGCGGCGAGCGGCAATGTGCCGCCGGTCAAAGCTTTCGACAAGCAAATAATGTCCGGCACCACACCCGCTTCTTCGCAGGCAAACATTTTGCCGGTGCGGCCAAAGCCAGTCATGATTTCATCGAGTATCAGCAACACGCCATTGCGCTGGCAGGCTTCGGCGATGAATTTGAGCGTAGCTGCATCATGCATTTTCATACCGCCCGCGCCTTGCACCAAAGGCTCAACAATCACTGCGGCGATGCGCTCGCGATGAGTCGACAGCATGCGCTCGAAGCCGATTTTCAGCGCGTCATCGGTCGGCAATTCCGCCATCATCTGTGGCGGGAATACGCTGCCAAACAGACTGTGCATGCCTTCATCCGGGTCGCACAGCGCCATCGTCGCAAAGGTGTCGCCGTGATAGCCATGACGAAAACATACAAAGCGATCGCGCGCTGTCTGACCCTGGTTCAGCCAATATTGCACCGCCATTTTCAACGCAACTTCCACCGCCACCGAGCCGGACTCGGTGAAGAAAACCCGCTCCAGATCGCCGGGCAATAGTGCCGCCAAGCGTTGCGCCAGACGCAGCGCCGGCTCATGCACCAGACCAGCAAACATCACATGCGGCATTTGCGCAAGCTGCGTCGCCAGCGCCTCTTGTATATGCGGATGCTTGTAACCGTGACAGGCCGTCCACCAGGACGAAATACCGTCAATCAGCTCGCGCCCGTCGGCCAGGCGGATGCGCACGCCGTCGGTCGACACCACCGGCAGCGCGGCGCTTGCCGTGGCCATTTGGGTGTAGGGCAGCCAGATGTTTTGCATGCCATCGTGGTGCCATGCGGGAGTATTTTGCGGCATTGGTGTGTTGGTCGCGCTGGTTACAATCCAGCCAGGGAAATGGGCAATGAAGCAGAGGAAGAATTTTGAGCGCTTACTTTATCACTGGCACCGGCACTGACATCGGCAAGACCTGGCTTAGTTGCGCCTTGCTCAAACACTGGCGCGAAGCCGGTTTGACCACGCGTGCTTACAAGCCGGTGCTGTCGGGATTTGATTTCAAGGACGCGGCGGCCAGCGACGCGGGTCAATTGCTCGCCGCACAGGGAATGCCGATAGACGCGGACGCCATCGCCAGCATCGCGCCGTGGCGATTCTCTGCGCCACTCTCGCCCGACATGGCGGCGGCGTTGGAGCAACGGCGCATAGATTTCGCCGAGTTGGTGCTGATGACACGGCGGTGTAGCAGGGAATTCGCAATGCACTGCATTGCGCCTGCGCAACGGGTCGGCAGTGCAATGCCGACACTGCACGCCAATTCCAACTCGCAAGTTGACCGCAGCATCGTCGAAGGCGTTGGCGGCGTGATGGTGCCGCT
>JANYAW010000044.1 GCA_025361105.1 Rhodocyclaceae bacterium
TTTTGAACAAAGGCGTTGACGCGAAAGCGCGCCAGATTTGGAATCGCGAAAGAAAAGTCCAGCTCCAGATTTTCTTCATAAAATTTGCGCTGACCATCGTTCATGATGTCGTAGAGCATGCCGTGCACTTCCTTGTGCTCCATCGCCGGCAGGTTGATGCGGCGAATGTCGCCATGTACCCGAATCATCGGCGGCAAGCCAGACGACAGATGCAAGTCGGAGGCCTTGTTTTTGACCACGAATGTCAGCAGCTCGGTGATGTCCATTGCTTGTTTCTCCTGTTGGGCTCGGCGGGTATACTTTAACCACTATATGACATCAATCGCCGCCAACTTGCAAGCCGTTCGCGCGCGAATTTTTGCGGCCTGCGCCGCTGCCGCCCGCGCACCAGAAACAGTCAGCCTGTTGGCAGTGTCAAAAACTTGGCCAGCCAGCGCAGTTTCCGACGCGGCAGCGGCACAGCAGCGGATGTTTGGCGAGAATTATGTGCAAGAAGCGGTGGCGAAAATCGCCGCGCTGACCACACAAGAAAACCAAGAACTCGAATGGCATTTCATCGGGCCGCTGCAAAATAACAAAACCAAACTGGTTGCGGAGAATTTTGCCTGGGTGCATTCGATTGATAATCTCAAAGCCGCGCAACGGCTGGCGCAGCAACGCCCTGCGGGTCTGCCTGCGCTGAATGTCTGCGTGCAAGTGAATGTGTCGGACGAAGCGACCAAGGGTGGCGTTTCGCCCATGACTACATTGAAGTTGGCACGAGAAATTTGTTTGCTACCCAATTTGCATCTGCGTGGCTTGATGACGATTCCTGCTGCAACGACGGACGTGGCGACGCAACGTCAGCAGTTTTCTATATTGCGAGAATTGAAAGAAAATTTGAACCGCGACGGACTCAATCTGGATACGCTGTCGATGGGAATGTCGCACGACTTGGAGGCAGCGATACTCGAAGGTGCGACGATAGTGCGTGTCGGTACGGCAATTTTTGGCGAAAGGCATTAGATGCGAATTACATTTATCGGCGGCGGCAATATGGCCAACGCGTTAATCGGTGGTCTTCTGGCGCAAGGCTTTTCAGCGGGCAACATGCAAGTGGTGGAGCCGTATGCGGAATCGCGCGAACGCTTGGGCGCGGCGTTCGCGGTGCGCTGTGTGGGCACGGTCGACGCGGCAGCATTGGATTGCGACACGCTGGTGCTGGCGGTCAAGCCGCAGCAAATGCGTGTCGCCTTGGCACCACTTGGTGGCCAACTGAAACAACAACTGGTGGTGAGCATCGCCGCTGGTTTGCGGCTGGACGACATTTCGCGCTGGCTCGGTGGCTACGGTAGACTAGTTCGCACCATGCCGAATATGGCGGCGACGATAGGCAAGTGCATCACCAGTTTGTATGCCGACCCTAGCGTAGCGTCGAGCGCACGCGATGATGCAGAACGAGTCTTGAGCGCGGTGGGTACGACTTTATGGCTGGACAATGAAGCGCAAATGGATGCGGTGACGGCGATTTCCGGCAGTGGTCCGGCCTACGTTTTTTATTTCATTGAAGCGATAGAGGCGGCGGCGATGCAACTTGGGTTTGACGCGGCGGCGGCACGCAAATTGACGATGGAAACTTTTCTCGGTGCGGTGCAATTGGCCGATCAAAGTACAGAAACGATTTCGACATTGCGCCAACAAGTGACCTCCAAAGGCGGCACGACCGAGGCCGCCTTGCAATCATTTGCTGGTAGCGCGATGGCCGATGCCATTGGCCTTGGTGTTACAGCGGCAGCGGCGCGTAGTCGCGAGCTGGGCGATCTATTGGGGCGTGACTAGACATGTTCAGCCAAATTATTTTGATGCTGCTGGATACCGTTTGCGGTTTTCTATCGATGGCACTGGTGGTGCGTTTTGCCCTCCAATCTGCACGCGTGTCGTTTCGTAATCCATTAGGACAATTCGTCATGGCAGTAAGCAACTGGATGGTGTTGCCGGCGCGACGATTCATTCCCGGTCTTTACGGCCACGACCTTGCCAGTGTGTTGTTGGCATGGATCTGGCAGTTGATTTATTTGCTGGCAGCGGTGGCACTCAGTGCTGGTTTTAACGGCGTGTCACCAGCACCAACTGGCATCGCCCTCATCGCGCTACTCGAAGTGGTCAAACTTGCGCTGTACTTCGCGTTCGCCGTGGTATTCGTCTCGGCGGTTTTTTCGTGGGTCAATCCGCACGCGCCGATGGCGGGAATTTTCAATGCCTTGGCACGCCCCATGTTGCGCCCGTTTCAACGCTTCATTCCACCGATTGGCGGCGTTGATTTATCACCATTGGCCTTGTTCGTGTTGTTGCAGATTGCGCTAATGCTGCTGGCGAATCTGCGTACGCAGGTGATATTGAATTTCTAGCGATGCCGTGGCTGCGTGATAACGGCGATGCGTTGATATTGACGTTGCACATCCAACCCGCTGCGAAGAAAACGGAAGTCTTTGGCGTGCATGGCGACGGACTAAAAATCCGCCTTGCTGCGCCGCCGGTCGATGGCAAAGCCAATGCCGCGCTGATTAAATTTATTGCCGCGCGATTGGGTGTTAGCAAAAATTCAGTGACGCTGATTGGTGGTGAAACCGTCCGCGCCAAACGCTTGCGCGTCGTCGGCGTTAACGCAACCGTCGTGCGCGATCAACTCACGCCAAGCTCATAGCCCAGCGTCATACGCCAGCGCGCCGTCTATCAGGGTGTAGCGCACGCGTCCTGGCAGTTCGAGACCAAGGAAAGGGGTGTTGCGACCTTGGCTTTTGAGATTTTCGCGACTGACGATGGCGGTGGCTTTGGGGTCGAACACGCAAATATC
>JANYAW010000121.1 GCA_025361105.1 Rhodocyclaceae bacterium
CGAAAGCCAATTAGCACACCACCTTTTTTTGTCACATGCCGTGCAGATAAACGCGCACGCTGCCGATAGCCCCACGGCTCACCAGCAATCGGCGGAAACATCACTTCGGGACGTAATTTTGCAATGTGTCGAAAGGCATCTTCGAGCACGCGCTGCTTGGCTGCAGCCTGCGCCGAGAGACTCACGTGCTGCATCGCGCAGCCGCCGCAGGTACCAAAATATTCACACGGCGGCGTAACCCGTTGGCTCGATCCCTTGAGCAAGTGCGTCATGTGCGCGACTTCGTAATTTGGTTTGCGGTGAAAACTCTTGTAGTCGACCAACTCGCCGGTCATTGCGCCTTCTACAAAAATCGTTTTGCCATCCACATGGGTCACGCCACGACCTTCGTGGTCGAGCGATTCAATCCGAACAGATGTCATAACAAAATGCCTGCTGAAAGGGGCGCGATTATAATCAAACGATGAAAAATCCCGCTTCGTTATCCACTCAAAACCGCTTCCAAAATCTGCTCGGCGGCATGGCACCGCGGATTTTCTTGCGTGACTATTGGCAGAAAAAACCCTTGCTGATTCGCGCTGCAATTCCTGGCTTCGGTGACGCACTTACGCGTCAGTCATTGCTTGATTTGTGCCAGCGCGACGATCTCGAATCGCGCCTCGTGTCGTGTCAAGCGGATACCTGGCGACTCGAACACGGACCATTCACCAAAACCGAAACCAAACGCTGGAAGCAACCGTGGACTTTACTGGTGCAAGGAGTGAATCTGACCTTGCCCGAAGGTGACGAACTTTTGCGCGCGTTCAACTTCATCCCCTATGCGCGGCTCGACGATTTAATGGTCAGCTATGCCACCGATGATGCCGGTGTTGGCGCGCATGTCGACAATTACGACGTATTTTTATTGCAAGGCAGCGGAACTCGGCGCTGGCAAATTGGTAAGCAGGACGATCATCGCTTCATACCCGATCAACCGCTACGGATTTTGCAGAACTTTGTAGCGCAGGACGAATACATTCTCGAATCCGGCGACATGCTCTACCTGCCACCGCAGTGGGCACATGATGGTGTCGCCGAAGGCAGCAAAACAGGCGATTGCATGACCTGGTCGATTGGATTTCGCGCCCCGCCTGCACAAGAATTGGCCGATCAATTTTTGAGTTTTTTGCAAGACAATTTGCAGCTCGCGGGACGTTACAGCGATCCGAATTTGCCGCTGCAAAAACATCCCGCCGAAATCAGCGCGGCGATGGTTGAACAAGTTGAACAAATGTTGCGCAATGTTCGCTGGGATAGGAAATTGATTCAGGAATTCCTTGGACAAATGCTTACCGAACCAAAACCGCACGTCGTATTCGATCCTCCCCAAAAACCGATGTCGCTTAGCAATTTCCGCGCGAGTATGCGTACGGAAATGCGCACGAAAACATTGCAGCTTGATCCGCGCACGCAGTTACTTTTTTCCGGACAGAATTTTTATCTCAATGGCGAAAATGAAGTCGTACCACTGTCCGCTCGTGCGGAAATTCGACGGCTTGCCAATCAGCGCAAGCTCTCGCTCGGCAAGGAGATTACTGAAGAAACAGTCACGATTCTTCACCGTTGGTACACTGATGGCTTTGTAAATTTCGTGACGCGGAGCTAAGCGATGGAACCAACTTACGAGCGGTTTGACAGTGAAGCAAGCTATCTCGCGGCGATAGATTTGGTACTCGCTCAGGCACGATCGACTGTGAAGATTTTCGATGCCGACTTGGCGAAAATGTACTTGGAAAAACCTGAACGCATTGCTTTGCTCACCAACTTTTTGAGCACCAATGTCACGCCGCAATTGCGCATCGTTATTCGCAATCATGAAAGCGCCAGCAATATCGCCAGCCGCTCGCCACGACTAATCGATTTGCTCGAGCACTACGGGCATTTTTTCGCCATCCGCCAGGCGCCCGAGAACCTGCTCCATCTTGCCGATTGCCATGTCATCGTCGATTCCACCCATTGCGCCCGACGCTTTCACATCGACCACGCACGCGGCGCACTAATTATCCACGACGAAGAACAAACCTTGCCGTGGTCGAAGCGCTTTGACGAATTATGGGAACTCAGCCAACCATGGTCGGGCGCAAAGCGGCTGACGCTATGAATACATTTCGCCCGCCGGTGCGTCAGTTGGTGCTGATGACACGCCGTTGTACGTTCGGCGCGTTCATGTTGGCCTTGATTTACTCTGGCACTGCAAGCGCCCAAGACTGGACCGAATACGGCAGCCTCGGTGGTCGACATTTTTCTGCGCTCGAACAAATCACGCCGACCAATGTCGGTAAGCTGCAAAAAATTTGGGAATACCACACGGGCGACTTGGCGCGGATGACGGCGGAGCAAAAAAATCTCATGTCATTCCAAGCCACGCCGCTTAAGCTGCCTGATGCGGCAGGTGGGCATTTGGTTTTTTGCACACCGCTGTCGCGTGTCATTGCACTTGATCCGGCCACGGGAGCCGAGCGCTGGACGTTCGATCCGAAAATCGTTACCGGTTCCAAGCGACCTTTGGTGTGCCGTGGCTTGGCGTATTGGGATGCTGACACAACGAAAAGCAAAACACCCACTTGTCCTACTCGACTTTTCCTGGCCACTTATGATCGTCGCCTGATTGCGCTGAACGCAGTCACTGGCAAGCCTTGTGACGGTTTTGGTAAATTCGGCAGCATTGATATGCGCGAGACCACCGACCCCCATCCGCGTGATGAAGTCACCCATTCTTCCCCACCTTTGGTAGTGGGTAATTTGGTAGTTGTCGGTTCCGGCGTGATGGATTTTCGGAAAGCGGTTGCACCGAGTGGCGCGGTGCAGGCGTTCGATGTGCTGAGCGGAAAACGCGTGTGGATCTTCGACCCGATCCCAGAAAAGGGCGACGGAAAAAATTGGCCGGACATTCCCAACGTCAACCCGCGCAGCCACGCTGGCGCGGCCAATGTCTGGGCACCAATGAGTGGCGATGAAGCGCGCGATATGGTGTTTTTGCCGACCAGTTCGCCATCGCCCGATTATTACGGCGCCGCGCGCAAAGGTGACAATCGTCATGCCAATAGCATCGTTGCTATTCGTGCCAGCACTGGCGAATTGGTCTGGGCGTTTCAAATCGTGCACCACGATTTGTGGGATTACGATACGCCCGCGCAGCCGATTTTGACCAACGTGAAACGCGATGGAAAAATTATTCCGGCAGTGGTGCAAGTGACCAAACAAGGCTACGTTTTTGTCTTGAATCGATACACTGGCGTGCCGCTTTGGCCGGTCGATGAAGTCATTGTGCCGCAAGGCGCCGTAGCTGAAGAATCTCCCTCGCCAACGCAACCGATTCCGCGTATTCCCTCTGCACTATTGCCAAATAAATTATTGCCTGATGAAGCCTGGGGGTTGAGTTTTTGGGATAAAAACAAATGCAAGAAAATGATCGAGGAAACGCGCCATGCAGGGCGCTACACACCGATTAGCGAACAATGGACGCTTATGTTGCCGGGCAGTTTAGGCGGCGCGAATTGGGGTGGCGCAGCGATTGATACGGCACGTGGCGTGATGATAGTTAACTACAACACGGCAGCGGCTCGTGCGCGCCTCGTCAAACGTGCCGACGCCGACGCACTAGGCAGCGTTACGCTGGAAGGTTTCAATTGGCGCATGGGCATGGGTGGCACGCCCTACGACATGGAAATGGGGATGTTGGTCTCGCCCTTGGGCATCCCTTGCACACCACCGCCCTGGGGCAAGCTGGCAGCGCTCGATCTTGGCACCGGTGTCTGGCGCTGGGATGTGCCGCTCGGCTCGATACACGATTCCGCACCGTTTCCGATTCCGTTTGAAATCAACTGGGGCACACCGACCTTAGGTGGCGGCGTGCTGACCAAATCTGGCGTATTTTTTATTGCGTCCACTATGGATCGTAGTTTTCGGGCTTTTGATGCCGCATCGGGTGCGCAATTGTGGCGCGCCAAACTGCCCGCCGACGCGATGGCGACAGCGATGACCTATCAGGCCCAGGGGCGACAATTTGTGGTGGTTGCGGCGGGCGGACACTACATGTTTGCGCAACGCCCGAAAAGCGATACGCTGGTCGGCTTTGCGCTGTCGGCTTTGCGCTTGCCGACTAAGCCGCGCATCGGTCATAATGAGGACACTGCTTGGGCAAAACTTCGGTCACAACCGCACTGAAGAAACAGGCCTTAGCGTAGGCATTTCACTCAAACCTCGGTGCCTCGAAATCAATCCCAAATCTCTCTGATTAATCTTACTGGTGATGAAATGGCAGATTTGGCCGCATTTATCAATTGCATGACCGTTTTCAGCCTCGAAGCAAGCCGCTTTATCCTGTACACTTTTTGAATTCATGCGTTGTTTGCCGGTGAAGCTTAGTGCCCCGACAACACAACACTAAGGACTACCACGACACCGAAAGAAGCTGCCGAGACCTGCAAATACTTAGACTGCACTTTCGATCTGGCGCTGAATCAATACCGACAACTTCACAAATCACAAGGAGCTTTTATGAGCAGTACAACTTACGCCCTGACCGGTAATGTGGCTGTTATCACGATGCAAAACCCGCCTGTGAATGGCCTGAGTCTCGATTTGCGCCAAGGCATCGTCGCTGGGCTTGCCCAAGCCGTTGCCGATGCCAAGGTCGCGGCGATTGTTTTGATCGGCTCCGATCGTGCGTTCTCGGGCGGTGCGGATATTCGCGAATTTGGCTCGCCCAAGGCCTTCGCCCAGCCCAATCTGCCTACGGTGACAGAGATAGTCGAAAATTGCGCCAAACCGGTGATTGCAGCCATTGGCGGCGCATGTATGGGTGGCGGCCTGGAGCTTGCACTTTCTACACACTTTCGTGTTGCACTACCGACCGCGCAAATCGCCTTGCCTGAAGTCAAACTCGGCTTGTTGCCTGGCGCTGGCGGCACACAACGCATGCCACGTATTGTCGGTGTCGAAGCGGCATTGAATCTCATCGTTAAAGGCGATCCGGTTCCGGCTGCGATGTTCAAGCCGACACCGTTGTTTGATGAACTCATCGAAGGCGATTTGCTCGCTGGTGCATTGGCCTTTGCGGCAAAAGTCATCGCCGAAAAACGCCCGCTGCGCCGGATTCGCGACATGAAAATCGATTACCCGAATCACGAAGCCTATTTAATGTTCGCCAGCAACATGGTCAAGGGCATCGCTGGCCCATTCCCCGCACCACTGAAATGCGTTGAAGCCGTCGGTGCGGCAATCACTTCCAGATCTTTCGACGACGGTATCAAGATTGAACAAAAATTGTTCGGCGAATTGATGGCGACCTCCGAATCGCGCGCGCTGCGACATTTGTTCCAGGCCGAGCGCGCTACCTCCAAAATTCCTGATGTGCCCGAAGACACGCCAACGCGCACGATTGCCAAAGTCGGTGTGATCGGCGCGGGCTTGATGGGCGGTGGGATTTCGATGAACTTCCTCAATGCGGGCATCCCGGTGACGATTCTCGAGATGAAACAAGAAGCCTTGGACAAAGGCATGGGGACGATACGCAAAAATTACGAAAGCACAATGAAGAAAGGCAAGCTGACGCAAGAGAAATTTGATCAGCGCATGGGTCTGCTTTCCGGCACAGTGAGTTACGACGATTTCAAGGATTGCGATCTCATCATCGAAGCCGTGTTTGAAGAAATCGGTGTCAAGGAGCAAGTATTCAAGAAGCTCGACGAGATTGCCAAGCCCGGTGCGATTTTGGCCTCCAACACCTCAACGCTGGATCTCAACAAAATTGCGAGCTTTACCAAGCGCCCGCAGGATGTGGTCGGCCTGCACTTCTTCAGCCCGGCCAATGTCATGAAATTGCTCGAGGTTGTGCGTGGCGCGGCGACCGGCAAAGACGTGATGGCCACAGTGATGCAAGTCGCCAAGAAAATTAAAAAAATCGCCGTGGTTTCTGGCGTGTGCGACGGTTTCATCGGCAATCGTATGATCGAACATTACGGTCGTGTCGCCGGATTTTTAGTCGACGAAGGCGCAAGCCCCGCGCAGGTCGACAAGGCGCTGGAAAAATTCGGTATGGCGATGGGCCCTTTCCGTATGGGTGACATGGCCGGCAACGATATCGGCTGGGCGATACGCAAACGCCGTGCGCTCGATATCCCGAAAATCCCCTACTCAAAACTGGCCGATCGGCTGTGCGAGGCGGGTCGCTTCGGACAAAAAACCGGCAAGGGTTGGTATCTGTATCAACCGGGCAATCGTAACGCCCTGCCCGATCCGGAAGTGGACCAATTGATCGCCGATTACCGCAAGGAGCTCGGCATTACACCGCGCAAAGTCACCGACGCGGAAATCGTTGAGCGTTGCATTTATGCGTTGATTAACGAAGGTGCGCGGATCGTCGAAGAAGGCATCGCAGCGCGCGCTTCCGATATTGATATGGTTTATTTGTACGGCTACGGCTTCCCCGCACATCGCGGCGGCCCGATGCTGTACGCCGATGAATGCGGTCTCTACAACGTAGCGCGCAAGATGGAAGAATTCGCCGCGAAAACCGGTGACACATTCTGGACACCGGCACCGCTGATTACCAAACTTATCGCTAGCGGAAAGTCACTCACCTGAGCGCTTACCTAAATTTATTGCTTATAGAATTTTTTGGAGAATCCAAATGACTGATGCCGTTATCGTATCGACCGCCCGCACCGGGCTGGCCAAATCCTGGAAGGGTGCTTTCAACATGACCCATGGCGCAACGCTGGGTGCGCACGTAGTCAAGCACGTTGTCGAGCGCGCCAAAATTGATGGCGCTGAAATTGACGATGTGATCTTCGGCTGCGCGCTGCCGGAAGGCGCCACTGGCAACAACATTGGTCGTCAAATCGCCGTGCTCGCGGGTCTGCCAGTGAGTGTGCCGGGCATGACCATCAGTCGCTTTTGTTCGAGCGGTTTGCAAGCCATCGCCACCGCGTCAACACAAGTCATTGCGGGTGAAGGTGACATTTATGTAGCGGGTGGTGTCGAGAGCATTTCGTGCGTGCAAGGCGAATTGAACGCAAAAATGATTACCAACACCATGTTGATGAAAATCAAGCCGGAGATTTACATGCCGATGCTGCAAACCGCCGAGAACGTCGCCAAGCGCTACAAGGTGGCGAAAGACCGGATGGATGAATACGGCACTAACAGCCAGCTACGCGCGGCGGCTGGGCAACTGACCGGAAAATTCAGTGATGAAATCGTACCGATGACAGTGATTGCTGGCATAATTGACAAAGCCACTGGGCAATTGATGACCAAGGAAGTCACGATTTCTAGCGATGAAGGCATACGCCCCGACACCACTTTGGAAGCTGTAGCCAAGATTCGTTCAGCCATGCCGGGTGGCGTGGTGACTGCGGGCAATGCCAGCCAATTTTCTGATGGTGCATCAGCTGTCGTGGTAATGAGTGCGGCAGTTGCGGCGAAAAAAGGTTTGTCGCCGCTGGGTATTTTCCGTGGCTTCGCTGTCGCCGGTTGCGAGCCTGATGAAATGGGCATCGGACCGGTGTTTGCGATTCCCAAACTGCTCAAAAAAGCCGGATTGAAAATCGACGATATTGGCCTGTGGGAACTCAACGAAGCCTTCGCTGTGCAAGTTTTGTATTGCGCAGATACCCTGGGCATTCCACTCGACTAACTCATCGTCAATGGCGGCACCATCGCCGTCGGCC
>JANYAW010000122.1 GCA_025361105.1 Rhodocyclaceae bacterium
CCGGCGATGAAGCCGGTCGAAGCCTGGTCGAAAATGGCCCATCGCGAAACTGAGCGTGTAGCGATTGACGAGCTCGAAGGCCGCATCACCGCCATGCTGGTCACGCCTTATCCACCGGGCATTCCGCTACTCATCCCCGGCGAGCGCTTTAACCGCACCATCGTCCAATACCTGCAATTTGCCCGCGATTTCAATGCGGCGTTTCCGGGCTTTGAGACCGAGATACATGGGCTGGTGAAAGAAGCCGTCGGCGGCGAGATTCGCTACGGTGTGGATTGCGTGCCGGCGTGAGGGTTCAAAGGCGAGTGGCGATAAACTCCGCTCGGCGCAATTCGCCTTAGCCACTTCGGAAACTACCATGCTCGCCAAACGTATCATTCCTTGCCTTGACGTCAACGCTGGTCGCGTGGTCAAGGGAGTTAATTTCCTTGAGTTGCGTGATGCGGGAGATCCGGTGGAGATTGCGCAGCGATATGACGAACAGGGTGCGGATGAGATTACGTTTTTGGATATCACTGCATCGTCGGATGATCGCGACATGATTTTGCATATCATCGAAGCCTGTGCCGAAAAAGTATTTATTCCGCTCACAGTCGGTGGTGGTGTGCGCCGTGTTGAAGATGTGCGGCGACTGCTTAACGCGGGGGCGGACAAGGTCAGCATGAATACAGCGGCGGTGACCAATCCGCAATTGGTGAATGATGCGTCGGCCAAAGTTGGCGCGCAATGTATTGTGGTGGCGATTGATGCCAAGCAAACTTCGCCCGGGCATTGGGATGTTTTTACCCACGGCGGACGCAACAATACGGGCATGGATGCGATCGCTTGGGCGCGCAAAGTTGAGGCCTTGGGGGCGGGCGAAATTTTGCTCACCAGCATGGATAGGGACGGCACCAAAATTGGCTTTGATTTGGCGCTGACGCGCGCAGTGGCCGATGCAGTTTCAATTCCGGTGATTGCCAGTGGCGGTGTGGGTACGCTGCAACATCTGGCCGATGGTGTGACCGAGGGCAGGGCCGATGCGGTGTTGGCGGCGAGCATTTTTCACTATGGCGAATACACGGTGCGACAAGCCAAAGAATTCATGCAGCAACGTGGAATTGAGGTACGGTTATGAACCCCGCAAAAACCCCCGCTGCGCTAGATGAATTGGCATGGGATGCAAACGGCTTAGCGCCAGCGATTGCGCAAGACGCGGTGAGTGGCGAAGTGCTGATGGTGGCGTGGATGAACCGCGAAGCCTTGGCGCAAACTTTGACAAGTGGCGAGGCCGTGTATTGGTCGCGCTCGCGCAATCGCTTGTGGCACAAGGGCGAGGAGTCCGGTCATACCCAGCGTGTGCTGGAAATAATGACCGATTGCGATAGCGATGTGATTTTGCTTAAAGTTGAACAAACTGGTGGTATCGCTTGTCACACCGGACGGCGTTCGTGTTTTTTTCGTCGCTTGACGGATGCTGGGTGGCAAGATGTTGCGCCGGTGTTGCGCGACCCCAAGGAGATTTACAAATGATCAGTCCTGAAATTCTTCACCGGGTGCAGCAGACCTTGGTTGAACGCAAAGGTGCCGCGCCGGAATCTTCTTATGTCGCCGGTCTTTACGCCAAAGGCACCGATACGATTTGCAAGAAAATCGCAGAGGAAGCGGCCGAAACCATCATGGCCGCGAAGGACGGCGAGCGTTTGCATTTGGTGCGTGAAACCTGTGATTTGTGGTTTCACTCGCTGGTGCTGCTGACGCATTTTGGCATTGGTGTAGATGACATTCTGGCCGAGTTCCAACGCCGCGAAGGTATCTCGGGAATCGACGAAAAAAATAGCCGGGGAGCCTAAGATGGAACACGCGATGAGTAACGAAAACAACTGCTTGTTTTGCCGCATCGTGAAGGGCGAAATTCCTTCGCGCAAAGTTTATGAGGACGAGGAAATTTACGCCTTCCACGACATCAATCCGGTCGCGCAAGTGCATTTCATGATTATCCCGAAACAGCACATTGCATCGCTGATGGAAGCAGACATGCGGCATCAAAAGGCGCTTGGTCACATCTTGGCCAAGGCCAACGAATTGGCGGTCAGTCAAGGGCTGACTGAAGGCTTTCGCACCATCATCAACACAGGCAGAATCGGCATGCAGGAGGTGTATCATCTTCATGCACACATTCTCGGCGGCACTGAGCCGCTCGGGGTCATGCTCAAACGGGGTTCGCGACCTGTTTAGGTTTTAGCGCAATTGGAGAAAAAAATGGGCGGTCTAAGTATTTGGCATTGGTTGATTTTGCTGGCGGTTGTCGTCGTCGTGTTCGGTACCAAAAAACTGCGCAATGTCGGTGGCGATTTGGCAGGTGCTGTGAAGGGTTTCAAAGATGGCATGAAGGATGGCAGTTCCGAGTCGACCGCGACCAAAGGTGCGACTGATCCCGCAGCGCAAGTCACTGGCCAAACCATCGACGTTGAATCGCATCGCGAAACAACGAAATCGTAAGCTTTGTCGGTGGCTGTTTCGGTCGCCGTTTGGCGGTCATTTCTGCTGCTGAAAATTCTCCCCAAAATAATTGTTATGGAATGTCGAGATGCCTGAACTCAGTCTCAGTCATTTGATGATCGTCGGCATCGTGGCGCTGATCGTCATCGGTCCCGAACGCCTGCCTCGCGTGGCGCGCACCATGGGGCATTTGTTGGGGCGTTTGCAGCGCTACGTGGGGCAAGTGAAGGCCGACATCAATCGCGAAATGCAGCTCGATGATTTGAAAAAATTTCAAGAACAAATGGTGGATGAAGCCGGCAAAATTAAATCTTCTTTTACCGATGTAGGTGATGAGTTGCGCAGCGTTGAATCATCGCTGAATGCGTCGGTGATGACGGCTGCCGGTGAAGGATCAAAGGACAGCTTGTCACCAGACAGCGTGTCGCCAGCACCAACTGGCGAATTGCACGTAAATGCCGAAAGCGATGCTGACAACTGGAAACTCCCTGAGCCGCTGCCCGAATCTGTCGTCACACCGAGCAAACCCTGATGGCTGATGGCGAGGAGAGTTTTCTCACCCATTTGATCGAGCTGCGCACGCGGCTGATTCGTGCTTTGTCGGCCGTCATCATCGTGTTTATTCCCACCGCGTTTTACGCCCGCGAGCTTTACGCTTTGCTTGCCGCGCCGCTGCTCGCCTCGCTACCTGTGGGCGGACAAATGATTGCGACGGACGTGGTCGGCGTATTCATGGTGCCGATGAAAGTTGCCTTGATGGTTTCTTTCCTGATCGCCTTACCTGCGGTGCTGTATCAAGTCTGGGCTTTTGTCGCACCGGGGCTGTATCAGCATGAAAAAAAGTTGGCGATGCCCTTGGTGGCTGCATCGGTGATTTTGTTTTTCACCGGTATGGCGTTTGCGTATTTCGCCTTCTTTCCGATGGTCTTCGGCTTCATGTCAAGGTTCGCGCCGGAAGGCGTGGCGTGGATGACCGACATCGAAAAATATTTGTCGTTTGTGATGACCATGTTCATCGCTTTTGGCATCACCTTTGAAGTGCCGGTTATTGTGATTGTGCTGACCAAGCTTGGTCTTGTCACCGTGCCGCAATTGCGCGAGTGGCGCTCTTATGTCATCGTCGGCGCATTCGCCGTGGCGGCAGTGTTCACGCCACCTGACGTGATTTCGCAATTCATGATGGCGATACCGCTATGCCTGCTTTATGAATTGGGTATCCTGCTGGCAGCATGGCTGGTCAAACTGCCGCTCGATCCCCATGCGCCGCGCGGTGACCAGAGTAACTTAGGCGCGGCAACCAAAGACTAAACAGCAGACTGATTTCACTGAGTTTTAGCCACCGGCCGTTTGCCGATGCTGACGCTGACGCTAAGCACTTCTCCATTGCGGCGTAGATCGAATTGCGTGATGGTTCCGGGTGCGAGCTTGGCTATCAGCTCGAGCATGATTTGCGAATCTTCGACATGCTTGCCGGCAATACCGAGCAAGATGTCGCCGGGCTTGATGCCGGCTTTGTCCGCCGGACTGCCGCGCATCACGCCGGAAATCAGCGCGCCGTCGGTGTTCTTCAACTTGAACGATTCAGCGAGTTCCGGCGTCAGTTCCTGAACTTCGACCCCAACCCATCCGCGCGTCACCGAACCCTTGTTGAGAATTTGCTCCATCACGTTTTTCGCCAGTGAAACCGGAATCGCAAAGCCTATGCCCATCGAGCCGCCGCTCTGCGAATAAATCGCGGCGTTGATGCCAATCAGATTGCCGTTGGAATCAATCAGTGCGCCCCCAGAATTGCCCGGGTTAATCGCGGCATCGGTCTGAATAAAATTCTCGAATCGATTGATGCCCAGGTGTGAGCGACCCAGAGCGGAGACAATGCCGGAAGTCACCGTTTGACCGACCCCAAATGGATTGCCAATGGCGAGCACCACATCACCGACACGCAAGGCATCGCTGTTGCCAAAACTAATCACCGGCAGCGGGTGATCACTCTGTATGCGCAGCACCGCCAAGTCCGATTCCGGATCAGTACCGACCACGCGGGCTTTGTATTTTCGATCATCACTGGCGGCGACTTCGATTTCGTCTGCGCCTTCGACGACATGAAAATTGGTCAACACATAACCGTCGGGCGAGACCACCACGCCACTGCCCAGGCCATAGCGGCGCTGTGCTTCCTCGGGGAAACGGTCGCCAAAAAATTGACGGAACATCGGATCGTTGGCAAACGGATGGCGGGAAGTGCGAACTTGCTGGCTGGTATAAACATGCACCACCGCAGGCAGTGCGCGCTTGACCGCCTCGGCATGTGAGCGCAGTGGCGGCGAACTCCCCGGCGCAGGATTCGGCGCTTCGGTGATAGCAGCGGGCGCGCTTGTGGCGCTTGACGATGTCGGTTCGGAAAGCGCACGGCTGGTCAGCGAGGTGCTAGCCATCCATTCTGGCTTGAGCGTTTTGATGACGAACAAGACGGCCACACAGATGGTGACTGTCTGGGCAAAAATTAGCCAGAGGCGGCGCATAATTTGATCGCTGGAAGTTTTAGATGAGTAAATTCTATCCGCCGGAGATGCGGTCGATTTGAAGGAAATCTATGCAAAAAATGTCACCAAAAGTATCAACGGTATCAGCGGTATCAACACTTACGCGTACGGTACTGCGTGACTATCTTGAAGCGCTGCTCCAACCCACGCGCTTTCGCGACTATTGCCCGAATGGATTACAAGTCGAAGGCCGCAGCGAAGTGCGCCGAATTGTCTGCGGTGTCACTGCGAATCAGGCATTGATAGACGCAGCGATAGCGACCAAAGCGGATGCGATTTTGGTACATCACGGCTGGTTTTGGAAATCAGAAGATGGCACGGTGACCGGCCATCGAAAATTGCGGATGGCGAGTTTGTTGGCGCATGACATTAATTTGTTTGCCTATCATTTACCGCTTGATGCGCATCCTGAATTGGGCAACAACGCGCAGCTTGCGGTGCGTTTGGGCTGGCAGATTACGGGGCGCTTTGGTGAGCAAGAAATCGGTTTTAACGGCGTGTTGCCAGCACCAACTGGCGCAAGTGAAGTAGCCAAACACGTCGCAAAAACTTTGCGACGTGAACCCCTGCTGATTGGCGACCCAGACAAAATCATTACCCGTATTGCCTGGTGCACGGGCGGTGCGCAAAGTTATTTTGAAGCGGCTTTGGTGACTGGTGCCGACATGTTTGTCTCGGGCGAAATCTCCGAGCAAACGGTGCATCTGGCGCGTGAGACGGGGATGAGTTATCTGGCGGCCGGCCACCACGCTACCGAGCGCTATGGCGTGCAAGCGGTCGGCGCGCAGTTGGCAAAGACTTTTGGTGTTGAAGTGGAATACATCGACATCGACAATCCGGCTTGAGCGCGAAATTCAGGATCGCAGCAAATCCTTAAACCTTCGCGTCAATCTCACTCAGACCGCTGGTGTCTTGCAAAATCTCAATCAATAGCAAAATTTCTTCGGCCACTTCTTGCGGAAATCCCACCCGCTGGCCGTCGCGATTGTCGTGCAGCATGCCAGATAAAAATGCGATGCATTGCGCCGGGTGATTCCACAAACTTTCGATTTGCGAAAAGACCCGATCAAACTTTTCCAGTCGCGGTCTGTCAGTCGTGCCGCGCATCCAGTCGCTGGCCCGAATGTTGAACTCTTGCTGAAGCTGCCGCGCGGCTTGTTCAAAATTTGAACGCTGACCGTTCTCACGATAAATCTCCAATAGCTTGAGCCAATGCGCCAGCGCGCTCTTGGGGTTGGCGCGAATATGCTCAACCAATTTTTGCGCCGCACCGGTGGCCAGCCCCATCGACAACATCATCTCGGCGAGTTCAAGAATTGATTCTTCGCTCTGCGCTGCTGTGTCGGCAGGTTTGTCGTTTGACGCAGGGGCATCATTGACGACGGCATGTGCTGGCGCAGGCGGCATAGTTGCCATTGGCGGCGCCGGTGGTGCAGCGGGAACATATTCCAGCGGCATTTCAGCTGTTGCCACGGCGACCTCGGGTGCCACGGTTTCGGCAGGAATGTCGGGCGACGGCGCTGGTGCGTTGGACGGTTGATATGCTTGGATGATTAGCGTTTTTTCGTGTTGATCGGTGTCGGTATCGACATTGCCGACGACGGGCGGCGGCACGTTAGTTACGGGGGACGTTGGGATAAAAATCTGCGCAAACTGAGGTGCTTCACTGATTTCATTTTTCTCTGTCGGCGCGAATTCCGGGGCGAACTTCGGCGTGACTCCCGACGTGCCTTGAACATTCGCGTGCGGCACAGTATCCAAACCGCCTTCGCCCCAAGCGCGTGGCGTGCCGTCTCTGCGCCGCATCCACCACAGCACCACCAGCGCCACACTCACCAGTCCAACGCCAAACAATTGACCCAAGCTGGTTTGGTTCATTTTGACCGCAGGGATTTCCGGAATCGCTATCGCCACAGACGATTTTGGTGGCTCGGGACTTTGCGAGCTTTCAATTGTTTTCGCCCAAGGTGCCGGCACCGGCACCTGTGGTACTGGCGTTGTCGGTGTAGTTACCGGTGCTAGTTGCGGAACGGCGACTGGCGCCGCGGGTGGAATAGGTGTTGGCACCGCAGTTTGCGTCGCTGTTGGCGCTGTGGTCGACACCAATGCGGTTTCAACCGTTGGCGTTTTAACCACTAGCGCAGCAGTTGCGCGCACCGGGGTGGCGACAGGCGGAATGCGTGCCGATGGACCCAATCCGCTCGGACTATTGTTGGCCGCCGCACGCTCATTGGGCGAGGGGATCGCATTCATCAAAACGCGAATGTCATTGGTGGTTTTTTGCAGCCGCTCAATGCGCTCATACATTTCATTGAGCAAGCGACTTTCCTCGGCGCGCGCAAGACCCGCGCGCCATTCGATGCGCAACACCGCGCGCTCGGCCTCCGAGACGGAGTTCAAGCGTGCTACGTCGATGCATTCTTCGGCACGCGGTAAGGTGCGTAGCGCATCGGCGGCGAGCACGAGCGTTGGCACTAGGCAAAGCACCGCGAGGCAAATCAAGCGGCGTGTCACCGCCACGCGACGCGCAGGAAAATCTGCAAACCTCGTCGTGGACACAACTGCGCCAGATGAATATTCAAAATTGACGGACATTCGCCTTTACCAAAAGTGGTCGTCTTCTGCATCATATGTCGGCCTGCGATGGGATTCAAGCAATCACATTGCATGACGCGGTTGGCGCGCCCGAGGTTTCAACCGGGTTTCAAGCGGGTAGCAAAAACCTGACGCAGCTTCGCCACCTTCGGCCCGACTACGGCTTGGCAATACGGCTGACGTGGGTTGTTGGCGAAATATTCTTGATGTTCAATTTCAGCCGGCCAAAAAATCGGTGCCGGCAATACCTCAGTCACAATCGGTCGCGGCCAAATTTTCTCGTTGTCAAAATCTTTAATCAGCGCATGAGCAATGTCGATTTGCGCAGCGCTGTGCGTGAAAATAACCGAGCGATATTGCGTGCCGATATCGTTGCCTTGGGCGTTGCGAGTGGTCGGGTCGTGTATCGTGAAATATGCAGTGAGCAATGTGCGATAGTCAATGATGACCGGATCAAAACGAATTTGTACGACTTCCGCGTGGCCGGTCGCGCCGGTGCAAATCTGCCCATAGTCGGGGTTTGCCAAGCCGCCGCCGGCATAGCCTGAGATGACAGAATGCACGCCTTCGAGTTGTCTTAGGGCGGCTTCCAAGCACCAGAAACAGCCGCCGCCGAGGGTGGCAATTTCGGTCGTAGTTTCAGATTGATTTGTCATGTTGGAATTCTCCAGCAATGGATATTTTTTTTAATGACGGCGTGTCACCAGCACCAACTGGCGAATCTATTTTCCACAGAACGCTGGAGCACGCTTTTGCAAAAACGCAGTCACCCCTTCAAGCAAATCCTGAGTCTTGCCGAGTTCGCCCTGGTACTTGGCTTCGAGCGCAATTTGTTCGGCAAGTGTATTGGCGCTGGCGGCATAAATACTGTGTTTGGTATGTGCCATCGCCAATGTCGGCGCGGTGCTCAAATGTTGAACGAGGGCTTCAACCTCCGGGATGAATAATTCGTCATCAACGCATTTCCAGATCAAGCCCCAATCTTGTGCATCACTGGCGCTGAGTCGCTCACCCAACATCGCCAAACCCATTGCGCGGGCGTTGCCGACCAAGCGCTGCAAAAACCAAGTGCCACCCGCATCCGGTATCAATCCGATTTTTGCGAAGGCCTGCAGAAAATAGGCCGAACGCGTGGCGATGACGATATCACAGGCCAGCGCCAAACTCGCACCAGCGCCGGCCGCCATGCCATTGACGGCGGCGACGACAGGAATTTTCAGCGCCTGAATTTGCAAAATAACAGGTTCGTAAATTTCGAGGATGAGCCTGTCAAATGCGATGTTGTGTATGCCGTTTGAAAAATCATGTTCGCTCAAATCCTGCCCGGCGCAAAAGCCGCGACCGGTGCCTTGAATCAGCAACACGCGCGCCTTGTCTTCTTGCGTAAGTTCCAGCGCTGTCGCCAATTCACGCATCATTGGGCGGGTCAAACTATTGAGCTTTTCCGGGCGGTTCAGGGTGATTCTGGAAATCCCGGCTTCGTGCGAGTATCGAACAGAGGCGAAGTTCATAGTTACTCCATGCGCCAGCCAACGGCTGTGTGATTTTTGATTCTACCGTGGCAGAAAATCCGAATTAAATCAGCGAATGCTGTCGTAGGGCACTGTTGGCAGAGGCTCGAACGGAGTAAATTGTCGGTCATTGGTTTGATGCCCGTCACATCGGTGGCGAAACGGTGGCGAAAAATTCACCAGCGCTTGGGAGAACGTGTT
>JANYAW010000205.1 GCA_025361105.1 Rhodocyclaceae bacterium
CCGGTATCAAAAGAGCCCTACGCGGCGACCTTTCGCAGTGTGGCGATTTCCGATTTGGTTGAACGCAATATGGCCACCGGTGTCTATACCGGCACGCCGTATTGGACCCAGCGCAAAGAATGGTTCGAGCAAAATTTCTACGCCACGCTGGCCGGAAAAAAAACCTGGAAACCGGGCACCTCGCCCGCCACGCATCAACGCGGCGATGCAGTCGATTGGGAGTTTGTGCCTATCCCGCAATACGTGCCACCGCCTTGCGATCAAGTTCAGCCCACTGGCTACGATGCCGAAGGTTGTCGTTATGTGAATGCGCTGTTCAAAGAGGTTGAAGCGGTCGATAAAGCCAAAGCCCAACGCATGCGCGATCAAGTGCGACGCGGGCGCGATGTGTGGTTCAAAGGCACGTTTGGCAATCAGGATGAGAACACGCTCAATACCATACGCATACGTGGCATCGGCAAAGAGAACATGAATTATCCGTGGCTCGACACCCGCACTCGCGCGCAACGCTTCACCAAATGGGGACTGATTAACGATCCTGACTGCGTCGAAGGTGATGAGTCCACGCATTGGTATGACAAGTGCCAGGACCCTCATTCCTCTGGCGTGCTGGGCTATCGCAAGTATTACGCCGAGCCGATCAAGGAGGGCGATAAAGTGGTCTACGATCCGGTCACTGCGCCTTACGAAGCCAATGAAATCAAGGAAAACAAGCGTTATGTGATTGGCCATCCCTGTGTGCAATGTCATGTTGGTTTCGAGCCGACGCGGCCACCGGCGAACGGCAATGCACCGAAATGGGAGAACTTGAGTGGCACCATAGGCGCGCAACATATTCGCCAACCGCTGGCGTTTTTTGGTGGCTTGCCATCGAATCACTACGTCCCGCAAGTGGTCAAAGGCGGACGTTTGGGTACGGTCGACACCTCTCTGGTGGCATCCGATTTCATGCACAACCCAGGCACCCAAAACAACATCATGGATTTCCAAAACAAGCGTCTGTTCGAGCACAAAATGCGCGATCCGGTGAGTGGTGAAATCAAAACCGCCAAGACGCGGCACGTGCTCAAAGGTGGCGAAGATTCAGTTGGTGAGCACTTGGCCTTGATTCGTGTGTACGTCAACATCGGCCTATGCACTGAAGAATGCTGGGTGCCCAACTTCCCTTATCCAGGCCAGATGATAGGACGCGGCAGTAAGCAAAGCCCGATGCACATCATGCAGTGCGCTGCAAAGTGTGATGCCTGGAATTATGCGGATAGCAAGATGGACGATTTGACTGCATTCCTCATCACTGGTGGCCCGACTTATTTGATGGCGGCCAAAGAAACCAAGGACGGCACCGAGGGCGCGAAATACGTGGACACCAGTGTCGTGCCAGCGGGCAAAGCGATTTTTGCACGTGAATGCGCGGGTTGTCACAGCTCGAAATTCGCGCCGGAAAACATTCGTGCCGACAAAAACGCGTTGGGCAAATTTTATGAGGGTCACGTATTTGGAAAAGAAGACTATTGGAAATATGAATTCACCGAAGCGCAGATGAAAGACGCAAGCTTTGTCGACAAATATTTCGTCAAGGATGCCAAGACCGGATTGCGCCCAAAACAATTTGCCGAGAAAGGGGTATTTGGTCAGGATTGGCTGGGCAACGATGAGCGAACCAACTTCAAAATCATCGGCACCAACATGTGCCGTTCGCTCCACGACAACCACAGCAAAGGCCACATCTGGGAAGAATTCGCGTCCGAAACCTACCGCGAATCACCGCCGGCGGGAACGGTGAAACGCGTGGTTAATCGCATGTTCCCGATTATCGGCGGGATGGAAATGGGTGAGAAAACCATAGACGGTGGCTCGGGCTATTTACGTAATATTTCCTTGCTCTCGACTTGGGCCACTGCACCGTTTTTGCATAACAATGCGATTGGCGAAGTGACTTATTTGCCAGACGGTGCGCCAGATTTCACCGTGGCCGGTCGCATCAAACAATTCGAGATGGCGTTTGATGAATTGATGACCTCGGACAATCCGGCAGCCACGCCGCACCGCACGCCGAAGACCTCGACGTTCACCGAAGACACAGTGGTGTCGGCACGCGAAGATGGTCAGGGCTTTCCGCAGATTTCAGTGAAAGCTGGTACGCCAGTAGCCAATGCTGCATCGGCTGATACGCATGATCCCTTCTTCATGAAATGCGATGACCCGGTAGAAAACAAAGGGCATCAGTTTGGTATTGATTTATCGGCGGCTGATAAGCGTGCGTTGCGTGAATTCTTGAAAATGATGTGATGGTGGGGCGCACTAAGTCAAACTAAGTCAAACTAAGTCAAACTAAGTCATGGGGATGAACAGAGCGGTTGTCGTAGTCATAGTGATTGTCGTTGCGACAGCGGCTTACGCAGCGCTGATGATATCGAGTACGCAAAACTCGCCACCCATCACCACATTGGCCAAAACAAGCGCGACAGCGCGCAGTAATTTATCCGACAAGATTATCCCCGACACCGACTTGCCGCCATCTGGCACGCGTTCCTTGTTCGATCACATCGTCGCGCAAAACGATGTGCTGCCCTATCCGTTTGAAAAATTGATTGCGTTGCTGACGGCGCAAAATCCGGCGGGGACAGCGCCGATTACTTTGCTGATTCCTCATGGTCGATCCTTGCTCAAAGGTCAGGCCGACAACGCGCATCCGCGCTTGGTTGTGGCGGCCGATTTTGATGGACAAAACACAGCATTCGGATTGGGTAAAGCCACGCGTGGACAGCTATTTCTGGGCTTTGTCGAGGAAGCAAAAGAAATCGAAGTAGTGAGTTACAACGAAGCCGCCGGGCGCTTTGAATATCAATTGGTGCAAAATTATTGCGAGGGATGCGTGCCGCGTATTGTCTATGCGCGGCGGGCGATTTGTTTGACTTGCCATCAAGGCACGACGCCGATTTTTTCGCAGCGACCATGGAATGAAACCAACGCTCAAGAAGCTACGGCTGCCGCAATTCTTGCCGCGCGCGGCGACAACAAGCCGTATCACGGCGTAGCGATTTCGCAGCCTTTGGCGAGCGCCGAGCGTTTCGATCAACTGACCGACATCGGCAATTTTTATCACGTCAGTCAGCGCTTGTGGCTTGATGGCTGTGGTGAAAATGGCAACGAATGTCGCCGTCAGATGTTGCTCTTGGCGCTCCAGTACGGTGACAATTCTGGGGGGTTTGATGCTGCCTCAAATGACGCGAACAAGTTGCGCGAATTGCAGCGAGTGAGCTTCCCCAAAGCTGGTATCGCGGTACCGGAATCGGACTTGCAAAATCGCGATCCGATTGGCGAGAAGCTAGGATTCAAAGGCTGGATGCGTTCACTCATTACGCGCGAAATCAAACTCGGCGAAGGCGCCAAAGACAACGAAGATTTGTCAGCATTTGAAAAGCTACCACCCTTGCGTACCGAGCTTGATCCACTCAACATTCGCGTGCCCAAACAAATTTTGACCGCCAATGACATCGACGGTGCCTACGGCCTCGCGCGCTTTTTCACTGAGGCTGATTTGAAAACGCTGGCTGAACATCATGGTAATTCCTTGGCAAAATTACTGATGAAAGTGCACGCTCTGCCGCCAGAAACTTTCGCCGCTAAACCGTTTTCGCGCGTGGCGATGATGCAAGCCTTGACCGGAAAACCATTGGAATATTGCTGCATCAAAACTGATGAAATGTCACCACCGGTCGCTTCGGGTGTGCCTCCACTCGCCATTCAGGCGCATCCCGAATTGCAGCCTTTCGCTGAGTATTGCTTTGCCTGCCATCGCGGCAATCCAGCCAAGCGCTTGAACTTCATGGCCGGTGATACCGAACAAGCGGTGCTCTACAACATCAAGAACAAAGCCGAGATTCGTGACGCGCTGGATTGGGAGCGCTACGCGACCACCGACAAGGCCACAAAATTGATGCCACCGCGCGACTCGGCGCAATATCATGCGTTCAAGGAAGCCGGATCAGAGGGCGACAAAACGCGCGGGAAAATGCGTGAGTTAGTGCCAGGAATGTTTAGTTTTTGATAGCGCGAAAATTTTCCAGTTGGTGCTGAGGACACGCCGTCACATCGACGCATGACGAAAGGAAAAGTAATGCAAGCAAGAACAGCACGTTTGATTTCGGTGGGCGTACCCCTTTTATGCTGGACGCTGAGCGCGCTAGCCACACCAACTTTCGCGCGTTTGTACAAAGCGCAGTTCGGTTACATTCCCTCGTGCAATGCCTGTCACAGCGACGGCGGTGGCTCGCCGCTGAATCCCTTTGGCAAGGCCTTCAAGGACGCGGGAAAAAACGAAGCCGCGTTTGCAAAAATTGCCGCGCTCGATAGCGATGGCGACGGCATTGCCAATGCGACCGAAGCGCTCGCCAAAGCTAACCCGGGCGACAAAAAATCCACGCCGACTAGTCCCGGACCGTGGCTGGATTTATCTTCGTTGATTCCCAAGCAAGTGCTTGCGGCGTTTCCGGGCATACAAACTTGGTTGCCGCGGGATGCAGTTCTCACCGCCGCTGATATTGCCACCGCCAAAACCATGGGAGTCAGCTTGAGCGCGGCAGATGAAAACACGATTTACATCCCCATCGAAAATCAACGTCCGGCGGGCACCGCGTTAATTTTCCCGGTGACGTTTCAAGACAAGACTTTTTATTTGTTAATGACTACCGACAAGACGCTCAAGATTACACAAGTAAGTACCATGAATATCAAAGCGCTACCTGCCGCGAAAGATGCTAAAGCCTACGCGACCTTCGTCGGCGTGCCGGCGCAATCCGTACCAGCGACGACGGGCAACACGCTAGACGATGCCATTACGCGCGCGGTCAAAAATGCCGGTGTGATGCTGTATGTGCGATTGAAAGGTGCTTGAGCATGAAACCAATTCGTATCAGTCTTGTTTTGCTAAGCGTATGCGCCACGTTTGTCGCCGTCGTGATTCCGGCCAATGCCGCAGATGCTGGCGCAGCGACGGTAGCCAACACTGTCAGTGCCGTTCCACCGGCCGCCGTGCCAAGTGCACCAAATTCGCCAAGCACCGAACCCGCTTTGGATTTTTTCGGCGACAAACCCATCGCCGATGCCGCCCTGGTTCACGTGCCGCCACCCAAGCCGCAATGGATGACAGTCGGCGGTCCGATTGCCTTGTTTTTATTTTTTCTCGGACTAATTTATTCCGTTTACAAATTCATCCCGTTTCGCGACACACCAATACATTTTGATTTGCACGACCTGCCGGTCGCCGCGCAACGTGGTATCGGCATGGCAGTGATTTTGTTCGGCATTGCCTTTGTTTTCGGCATCGCCGAAATTCACTATCAGCTTGGTCTGCACGATACCGCCGAAGCGTATTTTCAGGCAATGAGTTTAGGCAAATTGATTGCCATGACGCACGCCCACATGTTCGGCTTCACCACCAGTTTTTTCATCATCGGCATTCCATTTTCACTGCACTTCCATCACCTGAAAATTTACCAATGGATATTCCCGCTAGGCCTCGCCGCATCGCTATGCGACATCATTTCCTGGTGGGGTCTGCGTTTTATTTCCGGCAACTTTGAATACATCACCTGGTGGTGCGGCTTCATCTTCGGCACCTGCTACGGCTGGATTTTGATCGGCCTAGTGCGCGTAATTTTCTTTCCCAATTTTCACTGGGCAGCGGATTACGAGAACGATGGGAAGAAGGCAGATTCATCGGGTTGAGCGCTGGTAAGTCGTCGTTCAACGGCGTCTTACCACACACTACGGCGCAGAGCGCCTATTTTGCGTGACCGCCTTGTAGCTGGTTGTTTCTGGTTTTGCTTTTGTTTCACCAGCACTAACTGGCAAAACTCAGTTGAAAATCAATTCGGCCGCAACCGCAACAACTCGCCATCGGCGCTATCGGTCAGCACATAAATCAATCCATCGGGGCCGACGCGCACATCACGGATGCGTTTTTTCAGGCCGCCGAGTATTCGCTCTTCTTCAATCAGCAGGTCACTGTCCTTGCCTTTGCGTAGGCGGCTGATGGTTTTGGCGGCGAGTGCACCGACGAGGAGTTTCCCGTTCCAATCCGGGAAGGCGTCGCCGCGATAGACGGCAAGGCCGGAGGGTGCAATCGACGGCACCCAGATGAAGCTTGAGCGTTGAATGCCCGGCGCGAACGCATGCTCGGAAATGATGCTGCCGTCGTAGTCGATGCCATGGGTGGTGAGTGGCCAGCCGTAGTTGGCACCGGCGGCCAAGAGATTGACTTCGTCGCCACCGCGAGGGCCGTGTTCGTGCAACCAGATTTCGCCAGTCACCGCGTCGCGCGCCAAACCTTGCGCGTTGCGATGACCGTAAGTCCAGATTTCGGGCAATGCCTTGGGTGTATTGACGAAAGGATTGTCAGCGGCGGCAAGGCCTTCCTTGTCGAGGCGCAAAGTTTTGCCGAGATGTGAGCCCAAATCCTGCGCGGCGGTTTTGTAATGGAAACCGTCGCCAATGGTAAGCAGCAAGGTGTTATCAGGCAGAAAAAGCATACGTCCGCCGGGGTGTTTTGGCTCGGCTTTATCTGGTTTGGCGCGAAAAATCACGCGGCCTTGGATCAATTTATTGTCGACCAATCGTGCCTTCCAGATCGCTGTACGGTTGGCCGCTTTTTCGCCTTCGACAAATGAAATGTAAACAGTGCGATTGCTCGCGAAATCGGGATCGAGTGCGATATCGAGGATGCCGCTATCGGAGATTTGCAGCGGTGAAGGTGGTCCGCCTTCGATGATTTGTGGCGTGAGCACGCCGTCTTTCCACAAGCGCATGCCGCCATGTTTTTCACTGATAATAATTTCGTCCTTGCCGATGAAAGCTAGGCTCCACGGACTCTTAAGCCCGCTGGCAAGCTGCTCAATCTTCACCGATTCCGTGTTCGGGATTATTAGTGGATTGATCAGTGCAATTGGTGCAATGGGTGCAGGTGGTGGCAGTACCTTGGTTTGCGCCTGCGCTAAATTGAATCCCATCGCCAAAGCAGCAAGCAGCGAAAATTTTTTGGCGAAATTCATATTGCATTGCCTCCAAAAAAACAATGAAGCCTCAGCGCGCTAACAAAAGTTGAAAAGATTCCGGTGCCGGTCGCCCTGTAGTATCCAGAAAATCCAGCATCGGGCGAACGACTTCACGCACACTGGCTCGAGTCGACATTCGTGCCCGCCATGTCAGTAATTTTGGTGTGCTATCGGTCATCGGCACCGCCCAACGTTCGCCGAAAAATTGCGCCATATAAAACGCAATGTCAGCATAGGAAAAACCGCCAGCCAAAAAATCATTGCCGTTCAATACGCTTTCCATCCGCTCGTAAAACTGCTTTCCCGCTTCAATTTCGGTGACAACTTTTTCATTCAAAACATCACGCGGCAAGCTCATCAGCCGGATGATGTGAGCGAAAAATATTTCGTCGGAAAGGTGCTCAAGTTTGCGCGCCAGGGCACGCTGACGCGGCGCAGTTGGCCACAGCGCCGGGCGAGGTTTGATGTCCTCAAAGTATTCAAAAATCTGCGTCGAATCAAAAATTTCCAAATCGCCATCAATCAATACGGGAACCTGACGCTTGGGGTTCACTCGCAAAACTTCTGGATGTTTTGGGCTGTAGCCGCCTTGCATGGTAAATGGAACCATTTCCAAATCGAAGCTCAGACCTTTTTCCAAGGCAGCGATT
>JANYAW010000148.1 GCA_025361105.1 Rhodocyclaceae bacterium
AGAACAGACGTGCCGACTGCAACAGCGATCCCAGCAACAAGCGGCCATGATGCGTTTGCTATTGCCCAGAAATAGTCCGCAAAACTAGTTACCTTACTCCCGACCAAGTAGAGCCAATTCATTGAGCCAATCTCCGATCGCATGAAAAAGCTATACCCCGAATCGCTAAAATGTTGCGACCTTACTATCGCGCAGTTGCTTAGTGGCGCTCGATGCAGACCGCACTCGACCAGACTCAATTTGCAAATTGCCGAGTGCCAGTATTTTTAGAAACGCTTTCGTTTCCTGAGTTTGCGCACGTGACACAAGATCTGGAGTCGCCGGTGCATTGACTTTGAAATTGTTAATCGGTGTGACTCTGGTTGAAAGTTTCATCGCGGAAGTCCGAAAATTTTCTCGTGCTGAATATAACCACAATTGGTTTATGGTTGTGCGCGAAATGATTTTTGGATGACGGTGCATGCATCTTCCCTAGTCACTCTGCCGTGAAGGGAAAAGGAGCAAGGCGTGATCCGTTTTGTTCGACGGAACGCGAGAGCCATGTTGCATAAGAAACGTCGCGCCAGTTGGTGCTGGTGATACGCCGTTATTAAACACTAACGATCAATCAACTCGGCCGTCAATTGCCCGACATTCGTCACCCCCATTAGCGCCATGGCGACTTCCATTTCGCGCTTGAATGTTGCGAGCAAATCGCTGACACCCGCCTGGCCATGAGCGGCATTGGCCCAGACCCAGGGACGGCCAATCAGGACACCGCGTGCGCCGAGCGCAACGGCCTTGACCACATCCAGTCCGCTGCGCACCCCGCCGTCAACCAGGACTTCGGCTTTGTCGCCGACGGCGGCAACGACCGCAGGCAATTTTGAGATGCCGGACGCAGCGGTATCGAGCTGGCGCCCGCCGTGATTGGACACGATCACGCCATCAGCGCCAGACGCGACGGCAGCAATGGCATCGTCGGCTTCGAGAATGCCTTTGATCAGTAATTTGCCCGGCCAAATGCCGCGCAGCCATTCGATATCTTTCCATGTCACCGAGCAATCGAATTGTTCGTTGAGCCATTTTTTATAGGCTTCCATGTCGGTCGGGTCGGCCACCATATCGGCGAGATTGCCGAAGGAATGCGGCTTGCCCATTACGCCGACATCGGCTACCCAAACTGGGTGCGTGGCGATCTGCCATGCCGAGGCAACGCGCGCGCGCAGGCTGTGGCCGCCCATGCCGTTGCGCGCATCGCGGTGGCGCATTCCTGCAACCGGCAAGTCGACAGTGAATACCAGGGTTGTGCAGCCGAGTTTTTGCGCGCGCGCCAACATGCTGCGCACGGCATCGCGGTCGCGGATCATGTAGAGCTGAAACCAAAACGGTTTGGATGATGCAGCGGCGACTTCTTCGAGTGGACAAATACCCACGGTGGATAAAGTGAATGGGACGCCAGCGGCGTTGGCGGCGCGCACGCCTTGCACTTCGCCGCGCCGCGCCATCAGCCCGGCCATGCCGACCGGCGCGAGGATGAGGGGCATGCTCACTGCCTCGCCAGCGATGGTGGTTGCCGTGCTGATGTTGGAGACATCGCGCATCACGCGTTGCTTTAATTTCAGGCGTTGAAAATCGGCAATGTTGGCGGCCATCGTCAATTCATCATTCGCGCCGCCATCAATGTAGTCGAACAGGAAACGCGGCAAGCGCTTTTCGGCAAGGCGGCGATAGTCGAGTGGTGTAACCGGTGCTACGTTGAGTGTCCCCATGGATGCCGCCTTAGCTATTCGAGTTTTGACTAAAAATCTTGCCCGGGTTGAGTATCGCCTTTGGGTCAAGCGCCACTTTGATTGAGCGCATTATGGCGATTTCTGCCTCACTGCGACTAATCAATAGATAGGGCTTTTTTTCCAGCCCGATGCCGTGTTCAGCCGATATCGAGCCACGGAATGCGGCCAGAGGCTGATACACCAAGGCCTCAATTTTCGGTCGCATGGCGAGATAGTCCTGCGGCTTGACTTGCACCACGATGTGAAGATTGCCGTCGCCCAGGTGACCGAATATCCATAGCTTGTGCTCGCCAATTGCTGCTGGCAAGGTGCTACGCAAATTCTCTGTGTAGTGCTCCATTTCATCAATCGGCAATGAGATATCAAATACCACCGGCAGTCCACCTTGCATGGCTTGTCCAACATCGTCGCGCAATGACCAGAACGCATGGCAGTCGGCATCCGATTGCGAAATCGCCGCATCGACAATCAATTGCTGTTCCATTGCGGACTCGAGTGCGACATTGAAACGCGCCGCATCCGACTCACGCTCCGCACCCAGACTTTCGATCAGCACGTAGTAGGGATAATCCTGCGCAATCGGTGGGCGGCCTTTGGCAGGGGCGGTAGTGACTAATCGATAGAAGGATTGCCACATCGCCTCAAACGCCGACAAGCTGCCGCCGAGCGAGCGATCCATATGTTTCAATAACTTTCCCATCGCCACAAAATTCGGCACAGCGACCAGCGCGACGTTATGACTCAGCGGTTTTTCCCGCAGGCGCAATACCAAGCGTGTGATGATCCCCAGCGTGCCTTCGGAGCCGATAAACAACTGCTTCAAATCATAGCCGGCATTATTTTTTATCAAGTGATTGAGCGACGACAGGATAGTGCCGTCGGCCAACACCACTTCCAGTCCCAGCACCATGTCGCGCGTCATGCCATAGCGAATCACCCGATTGCCGCCCGCATTGGTGGCGGCATTGCCGCCGATGGTGGCCGAACCACGCGCGCCGAGATCAAGCGGAAAGCTCAAGTCATGCGCATCCGCCGCTTCCTGCAAGGTTTGCAAAACCACACCGGCTTGCACGGTCGCCGTGCGTTGGCGCGGGTTGATTTCCTCGATTTCACGCATGCGCTCAAGCGACACAATGACTTGATCTGCCGCTGCGTCACTGCCATGCACCAAACCCGTCAAGCCGCCGTGCGTGACTACCGAAACACCATGCGCATGACACCAGCGCATCACTTGCGCGACTTCTTCGGTGGTCTTCGGGCGCACCAGCGCAGCCGCTTTCAGCTTGTCCATGCGCCAAGCACCTGCCGAGCGTGTGGCAAGTTCTGCGGCATCCAATACATTGCCATCACCGACGATGGCGCGCAGTGCTTCAATCATGGTGATTGCTCCTGGCGCCTTACTTAAATGAGCACTTCGATCAGACGTGGCCCTTTGCTTTTCATCGCCGATGCGTACTGCGCGGTGAATTCTTCGCAAGTGGTGGCGCGACTGGCTTCCATGCCGAAGCCGTTGGCGATGTGCGCCCAGTTCATTTCCGGATGATGCAAATCGAGCATTGATAGAGCTTTCGGGCCGGCACCGATAGCGCCGACGCGTTGCAGTTCGATATTCAAAATCGCATACGAGCGATTGGCGTAAATCACCACCGTGATGTCGAGGTTCTCGCGCACCATGGTCCACAGCGCCTGCACGGTGTAGGCTGCGCCGCCGTCGCCATGCGGGCAGACGACTTTACGATTCGGCGCAGCGATTGCCGCGCCGATGGCCAATGGCAAACCGAGGCCTATCGAGCCGCCAGTTAGCGCTAGATGGGTGTGTGCGCGCGCTCGTCCAAGGTTCATCAACAACGGCAAACTAGAAGTCGCCGATTCGTCGGCATAGATCACATTTTCTGGCGTCAGATTGGCGATGATTTGCGCGGCAGTCAATGGGTTCAGCGCGCCGCCGGGCAGATCGGGCAGTGTTAGCGGCACACGAATCGGCGAGATCGCTGGCGCACCCAGCGCATCGGCAAGTTGCTGCAATGCCTGCACACCGCTTTCGTGCGGCAATGACAAATAGGTGTATTCGCAACCCTCTGGCGCACACCAACTTGGTTTGCCCGGATAAGCGAAAAAGGAAACCAGTGGTTTGGCGCCGACCAGAATAATGCGATCAATACCGGTCAAAAACGCCACGATTTGTTCCGCGAAATACGGCACCCGCTCGACCGGCACACGTCCCGCGCCAAGCTCGCTGACCGAGGCGAAGGTATCGCAAAACAACCGCACGCCGGTCTTTGCCTGAACCCGTCCGGCGGCTTCCAGCCCATCGCCGAGCAGCGCTTTGCCGCTGAGCAGCATGGCGGTTTTTTTACCGGTGGCGTTGCCTTCGCTAATGAGCTTGGCGACTTGTTCTATTGTCTCGGCGCTAACCATCGCCGGACCGATATCTGCCAATGCGCCGGACGCACAATCTGCCGGATTCCACGCGGTATCGGCGGGCAGTATCAGTGTTGCCACGCCACCCGGTGCAGAACGCGCGGCTTGCACGGCGCGCGCCGCATCACCGGCCACGGTTTTGGAGTTTTTCGACTCGCATATCCACGACGAAACCGGTCGTGCAAAACCCGCCACATCGGATGCTAAAGGTGCGTCGTATTGCTGATGAAAGGTGGCGTGATCGCCAACGATATTCACAATCGGTGTGTTGCCGCGCCGTGCGTTGTGCAAGTTCGCCAGGCCGTTGGCAAGGCCGGGACCGCAATGCAAAAGCGTCGCCGCCGGTTTGCCGGCGATGCGTCCATAGCCGTCCGCCGCGCCAGTCACTACGCCTTCAAACAAGCACAACACCGGATGCATTTTCGTTACGCTATCCATCGCTGCGACGAAGTGCATTTCGGATGTGCCGGGGTTGGCGAAGCAGGTATCGACCTCGCAGTTAATCAGCGTTTGAACCAGCGATTGTGCACCATTCATGACGAGTTCTCCTGATGATTTAATTTTTTTATGGCGATACGGTCTGTGTCTGTCGGCTGACTTGAATGCTAACCATTTTGTATGGAAAGCAATTTGATCTTGATTAAAGGAAAGCGTTCTATTTTGACGGCGTATCACCAGCACCAACTGGCGAAAACAGGCAAGCGCATGAACAACTACTCCCCCTGGAAAGGGAGGAGCAAACCAAATTGATTAAAACGCTTGAAATACCACGAGGCTGGCAATACTCGCCGAGAGATTGCTGATGCGCTGCGGCCAGGTGGTTTCGAAGAAGCGGAAATCACCTTGAGCGGGTTCCCAACGCGATACTGTGCCCTTGGTTTCCAGCGTGGTCACTAAGGGTTTCAAGGCGACGATAAGCAAACCGCTACCTTGTTCCGGCAGTGCCAACGATAACCCCGGCGCAAGGTCCACGCGATAGGCGCGGCCACGCCGATTTTCGTTCAGCACGATGATGCCGGCCGCATTCAACAGCGGAGCTTGCGAGCGCCGTGGATCAATCGGCCAGGCATCCAGAAATTCCAATCCGACATTGATGAAAGGCAACTCGCCCGCCACCGAAATGCGATGCGCATAAGCCTTCGGCAGGTCGGCGTAGGGAAACAAAATTACCGTTCCGGCGGAAACCTTTTGTTCGGTGGGCTGTCCGTCCGGCTTCTGGTTCACGGCGATGGTATCGCCGGCGATTACCGCCAACAAATCATTGCGATGTTCGTGATACAAGGTTTGATAGCCGGGCATGAATCGATTGGTGTAAATCAAAAAATGTGGCGACTGGTAGCGCACAATGTGGCCGGGTTCTTCGGTGACAGGAACGACGCGAACCGCGTCAGTGGCATCTGCTGCAGCGAGCGCGAGCGTTGTAATGAACACCAGACCGAGTGCCACAACATAATGATGCGTGCTGATTGATTTCATTGCCTTCTCCCAATCGAAAAACTATCCATTTGCCTTTGGTGCCGGAGATGGAATGATCCGTTCACCGGACACATGCCGTTTAATGCATCGCCGCCTGCGCCACGCGTTCTTCTTCGGCGCTAAGCGGCGGTGCATAGCGTCGCATGATGAAGACGAAGGCGATGCCGGTAAGGTACATGAACACCGAATACACTGCGGCGGGCAGCGCCATTTCCTCGTTCCTGAGCATCGACAGCGCAATCACGATGGCCAGCGTGCTGTTTTGCACACCGGATTCGATAGCCACGGTAGCGGCCTGACGCAGCGGTGCACCGGCCAGTTTGGTCAGGCCAAAACCCAATAGCATCATCGTCACATTGAGCGACAACACGACCGGTGCCAGCTCCAGACTGTGTTCTTTGAACAATACCCAATTCTTGCTTACCGCCGCAGCCACGATGACCATAAACAGCAGCGTCGCCACCAGGCTCATGCTTGAATGCCAGCGATGCGCAAAGGCAGTCGCTTTGGCGCGCAACAACATGCCCAATCCCACTGGTACGCCGAGGGTGAAAAAAATCTGCGTCATGATCTGCGAGTAAGGAAAATCTATCTGCTGGCTGGCACCCACGAAATGCGCCAGCGACCAGGCCAAAATCAGCGGCACAGTGAAGATCGCCACGATTGCGGCAAAGGCAGTGAACGACAAGGCCAGGGCAACATCGGCACGCGCGTGATAGGTCAGCAAATTGGAAGTGGTGCCGGTGGGGCAAGCGGTCAAGGTCATGAATCCAACTGCCATTGCTCCGCTTATGCCATAGAAATTGACGAGGCAAAATCCTATCAGCGGCAGCAGGATGAAATGACAAAGCAGGCCGACCGAAAATGCGCGGGGATAAAGAAAGACCCGTTTGAAATCCGCAATCGTCAAGCCCACACCCAGCGTGAACATGATGATGGCCAGACCCAGGGGCAGAAAAATGACGGACAACAGGTCAGTTTGCATACCTAATGATATGGCCTGATGCCACTATCGCCACGGCCTTTTTTTGCCGGCGATTGCCACTTGCGCCACGCAGATCGCCGCGTGCAGCTTTCGCAAACTGCAGGCTTGCGGTAAATTCGCCGCATGAAAATCATTGCCAACATCGCAGTCGCCTTGCTTTGTGCTGCTGCCACTTCGTCTTTGCAGGCCGCTGAAGTTCTGGTCGCCGTCGCGGCTAATTTCACTTCAACGATGAACGCGATTGCCGTCGAATTTGCCAGGGACACTGGACATGTGACCACGCTGTCTTTCGGTTCGTCCGGCAAGTTCTACGCGCAGATAAAGAACGGCGCGCCGTTTCAGGTTTTTCTTTCGGCGGACGATGAAATACCTGCAAAGCTGGAGCAGGAAGGTCTCACCATCGCTGGTTCTCGCTTTACTTATGCGATAGGCGCGCTAGTCCTGTGGTCGGCTGATTCCACTCTGGTTGATA
>JANYAW010000171.1 GCA_025361105.1 Rhodocyclaceae bacterium
AAAGCTCTCGGAATTCTCGAACGCGACGAGGAGGCACTGCTCATACTCAATCGGTTGGCAAGCATGGAGCCAGAAAATCCAGCCATTTATCACCTCAGAGGCATCACCTATGCACTACTCGGAGAAGTTGCTAAATCAGAGCACGATCAGGCCAAAGTGTTAGAGCTCGATCCAACCTTCTATGACGATGACGGATCAGAAGAGTTCCAAGATGAAGAGCCGGACTAGGCAATCTGGCTAACACAATTAGAGAAGATTCGACGATCGGCCCCTTTAAGTCCTTCACGAATTGCTGGCGCTGCGTGAGCGTGTAGCAAGCCGGTAATTTGACGGCGTGTCACCAGCACCAACTGGCAAAACTCGTCTCAGAATTGCGCTGGGTCGACACTGTAAACTCCTCAAATGACCAACACCCATTTGCCAGCCGCATCCGATCTAGGCGACGAACAACTTCGCGCCAGATTCGACAACAGTTTTGTCCGCGAACTACCGGCCGATCCTTTGCGTCAAGACTTCCCCAGGCAAGTTCGCAATGCCTGCTTCAGCCACGTTCAGCCTACGTCCGTTGCCGCGCCTCGGCTCCTGGCGTGGACCGATGCGCTGGGCGAGCAACTGGGAATACGACGCCCCGAATCGGCCACTGGCGCAGCCGCCGAGGTGCTTGGCGGCAATAAAGTCTTGCCGGGCATGCAGCCCTATGCCGCGCGCTATGGCGGACATCAATTCGGCAATTGGGCGGGGCAATTGGGTGATGGCCGGGCAATGACCTTGACTGAAATTATCGGCGCGCAAAATCAGCGTTACGACTTGCAACTCAAAGGTGCCGGGCTGACGCCTTACTCACGCACGGCGGATGGCCGTGCCGTGTTGCGATCCTCGGTGCGCGAATTTTTGTGCAGCGAAGCCATGCATCATCTTGGTGTACCCACCACCCGCGCCTTGAGCCTGGTCGCGACTGGTGATGCAGTCGTGCGAGACATGTTTTATAACGGCAATGCCGCCGCCGAACCGGGGGCGATTGTCTGCCGTGTCGAGCCATCGTTTATCCGCTTCGGCAATTTCGAAATCCTCACTTGGAGCGATGAGCTGGATGAATTGAAACAGCTTGCCGACTACACCATCAACACCCACTTCCCTGAGCTTGGGGCGCCGTCCCCTCAAGTCTATGCAAAATGGTTCGAGGAGATTTGCCGCCGCACGGCGATCATGGTTGCCGAATGGATGCGCGTCGGCTTCGTGCATGGCGTTATGAACACCGACAACATGTCCATCCTCGGCCTGACCATCGACTACGGTCCCTACGGCTGGCTCGAAGGCTACGATTTGGGCTGGACGCCCAACACCACCGATGCCGAAGGTCGCCGCTATTGCTTCGGTCGTCAGCCGGAAATCGCCCAGTGGAATTTGCTCAGACTGGCTGGTGCGTTATCGCCACTGATTCCTGATCGGGCTGATCTGGAAAATGGTATTCGCACTTTTGGAAATGTTTATGCCGAGCAAACACGCAAGGCCATGAGCAACAAACTTGGCTTGCTCAATTGGGATGACAACGATGATGCCTTGATCGAAGATTTGATGGCGACGTTACAAGAACAAGAAACTGACATGACTTTGTTTTTTCGTTTGCTGGCCGATGTGCCGATCGATACCAAAGCGGACAACGACAGCGCACTAATCGCTCCGCTGCGCCGTGCGTTTTATGTTGAGGGCGATGACGCTGGCAAGCACCTCATCGCGTGGCTGCATCGGTATGTGCTGCGGGTACAGCGCGATGCTGAAAACCCGGCGACGCGACGCGAGCGGATGAATCGCGCGAATCCAAAATACGTCGCTAGAAATTATCTCGCGCAGCTTGCCATTGATGCGCTGGTAGCAGGGGATTCGTCTGTCATCAATCGGCTCGTCAGCGTCCTGCAAAAACCCTACGACGATCAACCGGAACACGATGAACTCGCCGCTCGTCGCCCTGAATGGGCAAGGCACAAGGCCGGATGTTCGGCACTGTCGTGTAGTTCATAGAAAGCCAAAAATGGAAGC
>JANYAW010000189.1 GCA_025361105.1 Rhodocyclaceae bacterium
CAACGGGCCGGCCAGGCCCATCGGTACTTGAGCCACGCCCATGAAGTTTTCGATATTGCCGGGCAGCACTGAGGGCTCAAATGAATATTTGCTGACATGGGATAGGTCAGCGCCGGTATGCTCGGCAACGAATTCACGCCGTCGCGTGGCGTTGGCGTGGGTGTAATCGTTGTCACGATCACGCGGGATTTTTGCGGATTTTGTGGGTGTTGCGTCGCTCATGCTTGGCTCCTTAATTCGCCTTTAGTGCTGGTGATGGAATGGCCCGTTCACCGGCCACACGCCGTTAAGCCAGCTTCAACGGCAGCTTACGCAAACGCACACCCGTCGCCGCTGCAATTGCGTTGGCGAGTGCGGGTGCAAATGGTGGCACACCTGGCTCGCCGACACCGGTCGGCGGTTTTAGGGAGGGCACGATATGCACATCGACTTTTGGCATTTCGGCAATATTGATGAGGCGATAGTCGTGAAAATTTGATTGGTCGACAATGCCATCGTTGAGCGTAATCGCCCCGTATTTCGCCGCTGACATGGCGAAGCCGATGCCTCCTTCCATTTGTGCTTTGACGATGTCGGGGTTGATCGCCAAGCCGCAATCGACGGCGCACACCACACGATCAACGCGGAAGGTTTTGTCAGCCTTCACCGTCACCTCAACCACCTGCGCGACCACCGAACTGAATGATTCATGGAGAGCAATTCCACGTCCACGCTTCTCCGCCGCGTTACTCGCCGCCAGCTGTTTGCCCCAGCCCGCCTTGGTCGCTGCCAGCTTAAGCACGGCAGCGTGACGCGGATGCTCACTGAGCATGTCCAAACGGAAAGTCACTGGATCAATTTTCGCTGCTGTCGCTAACTCATCGATCATGGTTTCAGTCGAAAAAGCCGTGTGCGTCGAACCTACCGAGCGCCACCACTGCACCGGCACGCCGATGCTTGGAGAATGCAAATCAACCAGCAGATTGTCAATTTGATAAGGCAGGTTTTGCGCGCCTTCGACCGAGGTATGGTCGACACCGTTTTGCACCATCATGGCCTCCATTGCCGTGCCTGCGAAGATGGATTGACCAACCAAACGGTGCTTCCAAGCGATGACTTTGCCTTTGGCATCCAGCCCGGCTTTAAGCGTATGAAAAAACATCGGCCGATAGTAGCCCGCTCGCATATCGTCTTCGCGTGTCCACACTAGTTTGACCGGCGCGCGACCGTTGATTTTTTGCACGATACGCGCGGCTTCCAAGACGTAATCCGCCGCCGGGTTGGCTCTTCGGCCAAAACTGCCACCGGCATAGAGCATGTTGAGCTTCACTTTTTCTGGTGCGATACCAAGTAAATGCGCCAGCGCGGCTTGATCGCCAGTTTGGAATTGTTCGCCGTTCCACACCTCACATTCACCGCGCGCGAAACGTACCACGCAATTCATCGGCTCCATCGCAGCGTGCGCTAGATAGGGAAATTCAAACGAAGCTTCGATAACTTTCTTGGCCTTGCTAAAAGCGGCATCGGTATCACCATCACTGCGCGCCACGGCACCGGGTTCGCGCGCCAGCATGTTGTACTGTGCCATGATTTCCGACGAGTCCAGTTTGAAGGCATTCGCTTCGCCCCACTTGACGATCAGCGCATCGCGTCCTTTTTTCGCACTCCAGAAATCGTTAGCCAGCACGGCAACTCCGCTGCCGATGGAAACCACATCAACCACACCGGGAATTTTTAACGCGGCATCCGCATCAAAATTTTTCACCGTCGAGCCAAAACGTGGTGGATGCGCAACCAACGCGGTGAGCATGCCGGGCAGATGAATATCTTGCGTGTATATCGCCGTGCCGTTGGATTTTGCGCGCGCGTCTTTGCGCGGGGCATGCTTGCCGATGAGCACAAAATTTTTGGGATTTTTCAGAGACACATCAGTGGGTATCGGCAGCTCGCTTGCACGTGCCGCTAGCTCGCCAAAACTCGCGCTGCGCTTTGTCGCCGCATGAATCACTCGACCTTTGGTGACCGTAATACTGCCTGCACCGACACTCCATTGCGCCGCCGCCGCGCTGACCAACATGGCACGGGCAGTAGCCCCCGCGCGACGCATCTGCTCAAACGAATTCGCCATCGAGGTGCTGCCACCGGTGAGTTGGAATGGGCCCATCAATGTGTTGTTGTAGCGCTTGGCATCAGCGGGTGCAGCTTCGATGACGACCTGCTCCCAGTCCGCATCCAACTCTTCGGCCAACAAGGTCGCCAGACCGGTGTGCGCGCCCTGCCCCATTTCCAAATGCTTGACGATGACAATAACTTTATTGTCGCTACCAATCCGCACGAAAGCGTTAGGTTCAAGCGTTGCCGCAGTGCCTGCTTGCGCATCAGTCACGGCAAACTTGCCCCGTGCGTTGGGTAAATAAAACGCCAGCGTCAGTGCACCAGCTTGCTGCAAAAACCGACGACGTGGCAATGTGGATTTAGTGGATTTTGTTGTACTCATGATCGCATCCTAGGCTAAAGATTTCGCTGCATCTTTGACCGCTGCGCGAATTCGCACATAGGTCGCGCAACGGCACAAGTTGCCGGCCAAAGCGGCATCAATATCCGCATCGGAGGGATTTTTTTTCGTGCGCAACAATGCGCCCGCCGAAATCAATTGCCCGGATTGGCAGTAGCCACACTGCGAGACATCAAGCTTGAGCCAGGCGGCTTGCAAGGCCTTGTCAACTTTGTCGTCCAAGCCTTCGATGGTGGTGATTTTTCCATTACCCACTGCCGATATTGGCGTGGAGCAAGAACGAATCGAAGTGCCGTTGAGCAAAACGCTACACGCACCGCATAGCCCCATCCCACAACCATATTTGCTACCGGTCAATCCAGCGCTATCGCGCAGCGCCCAGAGCAGCGGCGTATCTGGCGGGACGTCGAGATTAAGCGATTTGCCATTCACGTTAATTCGTATCATTTCACGGCTCCTGAGTCGGACTTATCAAACTGCGGGAAAGTATCCTATGCGCGCAGCGTTCTGACAATAGCGCATGACCAATTTATGGTTTTGTAGATTGCGCTATCTGACGGCGTGTCACCAGCACCAACTGACAAATGCCACACCATCGATCTGTAATTTTCTCTGTCATAATCAAAGTGTCGCCAACACGCATGTGACAAGGGTCGCTGCATGAAAATTTCGCTTTCACAACGTATCGGTTCGGTAATTTTTCTGATTGGCGCCATCGTTTTAGGCTTGGTTTGGGTAGTGCGCGATTTCAGCGATGAAGCCGTCACCTCGACACGAATTTTTATTGATGAGGACATGCCGCTGACACAAAGCCTCGGCCACCTCAAACGCGACGTGCTGACGCAAGAGCCTATCCTGTATGACTATTACACGACAACTCAGCAATCAATATTTCATCAGCAACGCGATGCAAATCTCGTACAACTCCGCATCAACTTGATTAAGGTCGGTGCCAGCCTGGGTGATCAAGCCGAATTCATCCGCGTGGCAAAACAGTTGACCGCCTATGACGCGGTGGCGCTGGAGCTAGACGCGGTGATGTCGGCAAAACCAATCAAATGGGACAAGGCACGCGCGGTACTGGCGCGTGGTCGGGTGCTATCCAGTGCAATCAACGGCGATCTGGATTTGTTGCTCAGCCAAGTTGAGGCACGGATGCAGCGGCGCGGCAACGAAACACAAGCGCAAATCGAAGGTGTGACGAAATTGGTGTTGGCATTTTCAGCATCGCTGCTGATGATCGCTTTGTTCATGAGTTTTGGCGCAAACAGATATTTGGCTGGCGCGGCCGAGCGGCGCAAGCTGGAAATGTTTCCCGAGCGCAGCCCAAACCCGGTGTTGAGCGTCGCACCTAACGGCCGCGTTATTTACGCCAACCCGGGCAGCGCTACTTTGCTCAAAAAATGTGGCGCAGACCCTGGCGATGCCAAGTTACTTTTGCCGCCTGATTTTGTGGCGCGCGCAGCCTCGGTTTCCGCAGGCGTGTATGGTCAAGATCACGCCGACTACGAAGCATTGGGGCGCGTGCTGGGCTGCGGTCTCCACGAGGTCAAAGAGTTCGGCATTTTTCATGTATTTATTTCGGATATCACCGAACGCAAGCGTGCCGAACAAAGTTTGTTGCATCAGGCGCTACATGACACTTTGACGGGTTTGCCGAATCGCCGTAGCTTTGAACAAGCGCTCACATTGGAGCTTGCGACCGGCGAACCGGGTGCGGTGATGTTGGTAAATCTCGACCGCTTTCGCGGCATCATTGATAGCCTCGGCCATGCGGCAGGTGATCGAATGCTGGTGGCGGTCAGTGAGCGTTTGCAGACAACTTTGAACGATTTAACGGAACTCAAGACCGGCACACAAAAGCGGTTGCGCTTGTTTCGTTTTGAGTCCGATTTGTTCGCGATTCTTGCGCCGTGCGTGGCGACATTAGACGCGGCCTTGAACCTGGCGCGACAAATTACAGACAGCATCACCAACGCGATCACGCTCGATGGTCGCGAGTTGTATTTGACTGTCAGCACTGGCGTGGCATTGTTCCCGACCGACGGCACTGACCCAGGCACGTTGACGCGCAATGCCGACACCGTGGTGCATTACCTCAAGCGCAGCGGTGGCGGCGCGGCAGCTGGTTACACCGCGAACATGAACGCCCGCGCGATTGAGCGCCTCGAACTCGAACACTTGCTGCGTCAAGCCTTGCCACGCAACGAGCTTGAGTTGTTTTTTCAGCCGCAGGCTAAGCTTGGCGATGGCGAAATCATCGGCGTAGAAACTTTGTTGCGCTGGCGACAAGCCGAGCGTGGTTTGATTTCACCGATGACCTTCATTCCAATTGCCGAAGATTGTGGGCTGATCGTGCCCATCGGCGAATGGGTTTTGGAAGGCGCTTGCCGTCAAGCGAAGAATTGGCTGGATGCCGGTCTACCTAAAATGATTGTCGCAGTGAATGTGTCAGCGCGCCAGTTTGTCGCCGGAGATTTACCGCATTTAGTCAAGCGCACTCTGGCTGAGACTGGCTTGCCGTCTGATTCCTTGGAACTGGAAATCACCGAGAGCGTGGCCATGAATGATGTCGAGGGCACGGTGCGCACATTGGAGCAATTGGCTGCGTTGGGTATACGATTGTCGATTGATGATTTCGGCACCGGCTATTCGTCGCTGGCATATCTGAAACGCTTTCCGATTCATAAGTTAAAAATTGATCAGTCATTCGTGCGCCACATGATAGAAACTGCCAACGATGCTGCCATTGTTTCTGCGGTCATCAATCTCGGTCACGCGCTGGGGCTAGACGTGATTGCCGAAGGTGTAGAAACCGAAAATCATGCCACACATTTACGCAGATTGGGCTGCGATGAAATGCAAGGCTATTTGCTCGCCAAACCCATGCCCGCTAACGAATGCACGCAGTTTTTGCTTGCCGCTCAGGAACTAAAAAATCATGACACAGCCCATCCAGCTATTTGATCCGGCCTCCAGCACCTTCACCTACGTTTTGGTATGCGAGGAGACTCGCAATGCCGTCATCATTGATCCAGTCGACAGTCAACTCGAACGTGATCTAGCGCTGCTGCGGGATAAAAATTTAACGCTGATTTATACGATAGAAACACACGCCCACGCCGACCATATCACCAGCGCTGGTTTGCTCGCCGAGCATGTCGGCGCACACACTGCTGCGCCAGCGGGCTGTGGCATCGTGACTGCTTCGGTGCAAATTCAAGACGGCGATGTGTTGGCGTTTGGCAAACAGCAATTACGCGCATTGCATACACCCGGACACACCAGCGGCAGCATGAGTTTTCTGTGGCAAGACCATGTTTTCACTGGCGACACGCTACTCATCAACGGCTGCGGGCGGACCGATTTTCAGTCGGGTAGCGCCGAATTGATGTATCACAGTTTGACCAAAATTTTGTTCACACTGCCCGATGCCACCGTGGTCTGGCCCGGGCACGATTATCAAGGCCGCACGCAATCAACTATCGGCATTGAACGCTCAAGCAATGCGCGGGTGGCGGGCAAAAGCATGGTGGAATTCGTCGCCATCATGACCGCACTCAATCTGCCCAAACCGGCGCGTATTGACGAAGCCGTGCCCGCAAACCTTAGTTCAGGGATTCGTCATGATGCCGGATCAATAAGCGGCACATTGATTGATACGCAAGGCGTGCGCGCTGCTGATGGCTATGCCGGCGACATTTCGCCGCAGCTGGCTTGCCAGTGGTGGCAGACTGGCGAAGCGGCCTTGGTTGATGTTCGCACCGATGCCGAGCGCGAATGGGTAGGCTTTGTACCGGGGGCAATTCCGTTGGCGTGGAAGCAATGGCCGGTTATGGCGATGAATGACAACTTCGACGCGGGACTATTGCAAGCCGCAGCAAGTGGAAAAAAATTAGTGCTACTGTGCCGCAGTGGCGTGCGCTCGATCGCTGCCGCCAAACGTGCCGCAAGTTTGGGGCTGTCTGCCTATAACATTCTGGAAGGCTTTGAAGGCGACCCCGATACCGCTGCGCATCGCGGTACAAAAAATGGTTGGCGCTATCGCAACCTGCCGTGGCGGCAAAACTAAAGCAAAGGCAGCGAGATTAAATGAACTACTTGAGCCTTGACGCGCTAGCGTCGTACTGGTCGTTTGCCGAGCTTGGCACCAATCTGGTCGTCTTCATGAATATTGTCGGCGCGCTCATTCTCGGGCTGGTCGTCGGCTACGAGCGTTCCTACCACGGTCGCGCCGCTGGCATGCGTACCTATGGCCTAGTCTGCATGGCATCCGCCGCACTCACCGCAATATTCGGCTATCCCGAATATTGGTATGGCGGCCACTACGCCGGGATGCAATACGTGAGTATTTCGCAAGTCATCCAAGGTATCGTCACCGGCGTCGGCTTCCTCGGCGCGGGCGTGATCATGCAAGAAGGATTCAGCATCAGCGGCCTGACCACCGCTGCCTCAATCTGGGCTTCATCGGCGATAGGCATCCTGGTCGGCGTCGGTTTCTATCCTGCGGCAATTTTGCTCACCCTGCTCTCGGCAGTGAGTATGTTGTGGCTTTCAAAACTCGAAGGCTGGCTACCTTCACGCCCGGCAGTTGCCGTGACTCTGCACTTCAAAACCGACTACGTTCCGCGCCAAGATTTGCTGCGCAATTT
>JANYAW010000228.1 GCA_025361105.1 Rhodocyclaceae bacterium
ACATCAATTAGTTGGCGACAAGGTGCGCGACGTGTTCGATGCACAGTCGGTACTGATAGGCATGTTCGACCATAGCAAGCAGGTGGAAGTGTTTGCCTATTGCTTTGAGAAGGGTAACTACGATCATCCACCGCCGCGCCCGTTGAATGAATCCCGTCGTCAACTTATCCAGAGTCGAAAAACTTTTTTCGACAATCACGTCCCTCAATTGATGGCTGAGCGCGGCGACAACGCACCTATCGGCGACTCGGAATATCCCAAGTCGGTGATCTTTGTGCCCATGGTCGTTGGCGACGAGGTCAAGGGCTACGTCAGCATCCAAAACGTGGATCGTTTTGATGCATTCACCGAGACCGACGTTCGCTTGCTGGAAACGCTGACTGGCAGTCTTAGTGCGGCGTTTGAGACCGCCCGCCTGTTCGATGAAACCCAGCGCCTGCTCAAGGTCACCGAACAGCGTTCATCAGAACTGGCGGTGATCAATAGCATCCAGCAAGGCATGGCGGCATCGCTCAATTTTCAGGCCATCGTCAATCTGGTTGGTGACAAGCTGCGAGAAGTGTTCAATACCGGGGACATGAGCATCTTTTGGTGGGACGAGCAGGCCGAGCTGGTGCATACGCTCTATGCCTACGAGCATGGCATACGCTTTAATCAGCCGGAGCCGTGTCCACTTCTTCCGACTGGTGCTCGTCATCGCATTCTCAAACACCGCGAGTTATTGCTTGTCGGCACGTTGGAACAGAAGGCCAGTCTTGGGTTTTTCGCATTCCCTGGATCTGATCAGAGCCCGTCGACAGTAGGTGTCCCCATCCTGGGGAGTGATCGGGTACTGGGCGGCGTGCTACTGGAGAACCACCAGCGTGAAAACGCCTTCGGCGAAGCGGACGTGCGTCTGCTGTCCACCGTTGCTGCCAGCATGGGCGTGGCACTGGAAAACGCCCGCTTGTTCGATGAAACCCAGCGCCTGCTCAAGGAGACCGAGCAACGCAATGCCGAACTGGCGATTATCAATAGCGTTCAGGAAGGCCTGGTTGCCAAGATGGACATTCAGGGAATTTACGATTTGGTTGGCGACAAAGTGCAGGAGATTTTCGATGCGCAGGTGGTGTCCATCGCGCTGTACGACAAAGCCGAAAATCTGATTCGCTTTCCCTACGTGATTGAGCGCGGCCAGCGCTTTGAAAACGAAGAAATGCCAGTGATCGGTTATCGCAAGCATGTGATCGAAACCCGCCAGCACTTGCTGATCAATCACGACAATGCGGCAGCGTCGGTGCGTTATGGCAATCCCGCGATTCTTTCCGGCGAAGCGCCAAAGGCAGTGTTGTTCGTACCGATGATCGTCGGTAGCGAAGTCAAAGGCGTCATCTCGCTGCAAAACCTCGACCGCGAAAACGCCTTTAGCGAATCCGATGTTCGTTTGTTGCAAACACTAGCCAATTCAACCAGCGTGGCCTTGGAGAACGCGCGTCTGTTTGATGAAACCCAGCGTCTGCTCAAACAAACCGAACAGCGTGCGGCAGAGCTGGACACGGTGAATACGGTTTCACAACAACTCGCCGGCAAGCTTGATCTGGCCGCGCTGATTGAATTGGTTGGCGAACAAATCCGCCAGGTTTTCGCTGCCGACATTGCCTACGTGGCATTGCTCGACCGAACCAGCAACATGATTCATTTTCCGTATCAGTATGGTGAAGAAGCGCAGTCGCGGGCGTACGGCGAAGGCCTGACCAGTAAGATCATCGAAACCGGCGAGCCCTTGCTGATCAACAGCGACGTCGAGAGCAAGGTCGAAGCGCTGGGCACGCGCCAAATGGGCAAGCAGGCGCGCTCTTATCTCGGTGTGCCGATCAGTGTGAACGGCCGCGCCGAAGGTGTGGTCAGCGTACAGAGCACCGAACGTGAAGGCGTGTTTGATGTCGCCGATCAACGCCTGTTGCTGACGATTGCAGCCAATGTCGGCATCGCGCTGCAAAACGCGCGACTGTTTAACGAGACCAAAGAAGCACTCGAGCAGCAGACGGCGACTGCGGAGGTGCTGAGCGTCATCAGTCGCACCCAGTCTGATTTGCAACCGGTCTTTGACATGATTGCCGCAAGCGCGAAGCGCTTGTGCGATGCGTTGAATTGCATTGTGGTGCGGTATGACGGCGGTGTGGTTACGCTTGCCGCGCACAACAACGTTGCGCCGGAAAGAGTGGTCTTTTTAGAGAGTGGCTTGCCGCCAGTGCCGAGCCGGGGAACCATCACTGGCCGAGCATTACAAACACGCGCCGTGGTGCATGTTGCTGACGTATGGGAGGATCCCGAGTTTGATCCTGAGCACAATGATCCTCGTACCGCAGGGATGGGCTTTCGCACGGCGTTATCTGTACCGATGCTGCGTGAAGGTGTTCCGATTGGCGCGATTACGGTCGCGCGCGGCGAGGTATCGCCTTTTTCAAAAGAGCACATTGCCTTGCTGCAGACCTTTGCCAGCCAGGCAGTAATCGCTATTGAGAACGTACGCCTGTTCAATGAGACAAACGAGGCGTTGGAGCAGCAGACAGCAACTGCCGAAATCCTGCGCGTCATCAGCGGTTCGCCGACTGACGTACAACCTGTGTTTGAAGCGATTGTTGAAACTGCCTTAAGCCTCTTGAATTGTGTGAACGTTATTGTCTTGGACACTGATGGTGAAACCTTTGAGAATAAGGCCGTGGCCATGGCCGATGGGAGCCAACTCAAGGCGACGCGAAAAGGTAGCAGCGGTATCCGTCATCCAGTCGATCCGGCACTCGATTTTCCATCGCGGGTGATCAAAAGCAAAACGATGTTGCATCTGCCGGATTGGTCAGCGATTGAACTCCCGCCCAAGGAGCGTGAGATACACATTCAAACCGGCTGCGACTCCGCACTGATGCTGCCACTAAGGCGTGGCGATGACTGCATCGGCGTGCTGGTATTGTTGCGCGAAAAGGCCGGGGTCTTCAGCGACAAAGAGATTGCGTTGGCTGAATCGTTTTGCAATCAAGCGGTGATCGCCATTGAAAACGTGCGTCTGTTCAACGAGACCAACGAAGCGCTGGAACGGCAGACGGCGACCGCTGAAATTTTGCGCGTCATCAGCAGCTCGCCGACTGATGTGCAGCCGGTATTCGACGCGATTGTCGAAAGTGCCCGACGTCTGGTCGGCGGTTACTCATCGTCAGCCTACAAAATTGTTGGTGAAAACGTCGAGCTGGTCGCACTGACATCGATCAATCCGGAGACCGATGCGCTGGTTCGGAATTCATTCCCGGCGCCGTCCAGCAGTATCGCGTTCAGCGAGCAGATCTTCAAAGGAGAAACTGTTTGCATTCTGGACACTGAGGCTAGCGAAAATCAGCGAGTGCAACAATTGTCCCGTCTCCGTGGCGTTCGCAGTATGGTCAATGTCCCGCTGCTGCGTGACAAGCTGGTTGTCGGTTTCATGAGGGTTACCCGTCAGGAGCCGGGGGCATTCACACCTCACCAAATTGAATTGCTGCAGACCTTCGCCGCTCAGGCGGTGATCGCGATGGAAAACGTGCGTCTGTTCAACGAGACCAAGGAAGCGCTAGAGCAGCAGACCGCGACGGCCGAAGTCCTACAGGTGATTAGTGGCTCGATGGCCGATGCCGCTCCGGTGTTCGAGATGATTCTGGACAGTTGCGAAAGACTTTTTGCCACCGATCAGCTCGCCATTTTTATTATCGGAGACGATGACATCGTGCGCTCGGTAGCGGGACGTGGCACGCTTGCCAGTGATGTCGGCTACAACGAGACGCCACTGAGAGGGAGTCGTACGGAACGAGTCATCAATCAACGCAGTGCCATTCATGTCGCCGACATCGCTGCTTTACCCGACTTGCCAAAATCGATGACGGAACGAATTGAACGGTTAGGAAGTTTTTCCAGCGTTTATGCACCGATGCTTTGGGAAGACCGTGGCATTGGGTCTATCAGTGTCATGCGTCAGCCGCCAAAGGCATTTAGCGACAAGGAAATTTCTCTGTTGCAAACCTTCGCCGATCAAGCGGTAGTCGCTATTCAAAATGCACGGCTGTTTAAGGAAACGCAGGAAGCTCGCGCCGCAGCCGAGACGGCCAACGAGGCCAAAAGTTCTTTCCTCGCCACCATGAGCCATGAAATCCGCACGCCGATGAATGCGGTGATTGGTATGGGCGGCTTGCTGCTGGATACGCCCTTGAATGATGAACAACGCGATTACGCCAACACCATCCGCGATTCGGGCGATGCACTGCTGACCATCATCAACGACATTCTTGATTTCTCGAAAATTGAAGCCGGGCATATGGACATCGAGGCGCAGGCCTTTGACTTGCGCGATTGTGTTGAATCGGCGATGGATATCGTGAGCGCACGCGCCGCCGAAAAGCATTTGGATAT
>JANYAW010000240.1 GCA_025361105.1 Rhodocyclaceae bacterium
GATCAAAGCTGAAGAAGCGCGGCGGCTGTTTTTGGCAGGTGAGTGATGTGAATTCCTTAAAGGATTTCAGTTGAACCAGACGCGCAGCTCAAATACATTCAACGGCGTGTCGCCAGCACCAACTGATGAATTGTTGCGGCAAGATACGCAGCATCGTCTTCGAGCGCTCGCGCTGGAATCCTTCATCGTTGAAGCGCCTGCCGGTGCGGGCAAGACCGAGCTGCTGACGCAGCGCTATTTGCGTTTGTTGGCCACCGTGGATGCGCCTGAAGAAATTGTCGCGATTACTTTCACCAACAAGGCAGCGGGCGAAATGCGCAGCCGGATTCAGGACAGCCTGGCGCTGGCGCAAGCCGGTGTCGCGCCGACGCAGGCGCACAAGCTGATGACTTATCAACTTGCCTGCGCGGCCTTGGCGCGCTCCGCCGAACTGGATTGGCATTTGCTCACCCAGCTTGGTCGCATGCAGCTGACCACGATAGATGCGCTGTGCGCCAGCCTTGCTAGGCAGATGCCATTCTTGTCGCGCTTCGGCGCGCAACCGGCGATTAGCGATAACGCATCGCGGCATTACGCCGATGCAGCACGACGCGCGCTCGATCATCTGGAAGGCGATAGTGAGCATGCCGAGACGGTGGCGACTGCGCTGGCCTATCTGGACAACGATGTGACGCGCCTTGCCGGTCTGCTGGCCGAGATGTTGGCGCGGCGCGAGCAATGGCGTGAGATTGCCGAACTCGACAATCCCGAGCTGGCGATTGGCGATGCCTTGCGTGCGCTGATTAGCGCGGAGTTGGAGCGAGTCACTAACGCGCTCGACGTGTCGTGGCAAACCGGCTTGATGCCATTGGCGAGGTTTGCCGCGACGAATCTTGGGGGCGGCGAATTAGGGGATTGGACTGCGCCATTGACTGCCGAGGCCGACGATTTATCCAAATGGCGCGCCATCGCTGCGATGCTGTTGACGAAAGCAGGCACGCCGCGCAAGAAGCCGAATGTCAACGATGGATTTCCCGCTGGCGCTTTGTACAAGCCGCAAAAAGACGCGATTATTGAACTGCTCCAAGATTTGAGTGCTAGCCAGATAGCGGCTTTGCAACGGGTTGACCAATTGCCACAAATTAACCACGCCAATGATGAAATCGTGCGTGCCATGGCGCGCTTGATGAAGCTCGCCGCCGCCGAATTGTGGCTGGTGTTTCGCGAGCGTGGCGAAGTTGATTTTGGCGAACTATCAGCTCGCGCGATAGACGCACTGGGCGATGAGCTGGATCCTTCCGATCTGGGATTGCGCCTCGACTTCCGCATCAAGCATTTGCTGGTCGACGAATTTCAGGACACCAGTCCCACGCAAATTGATTTGCTCACGCGGCTCACTTCAGGCTGGCAGCCCGGCGATGGTCGCACACTGTTCGTCGTCGGCGATCCCATGCAATCGATTTACCGATTTCGCAAAGCCGACGTCGGCTTGTTTTTGCGAGTGCGTGAACAGGGCATTGGCGACTTGACATTGGAGCGCTTGCGCCTGTCGCGCAACAACCGTTCCTGCCCCGCGGTGGTGGATTGGATTAACCAGTGTTTCCCGCAGGTTTTCCCTGTCGCTGACGATCCCTTGCGTGGCGAAATTGCCTATCGCCAATTTGTCGCCACCCGAGATTCCCTCGCCGATACGGGTGTTGCGGTGCATCCGATTATCGTAGCCAAGGGCAGCGGTATGGCGGCGCGGGCAGAAGCCGAAGCGGTGGTGCGCACCATCGCGGCCGAATGGCAAGCCGACCCGCACAGAAAAATTGCGGTGCTGGTCAGCGCGCGCACGCATTTGACCGAGCTGGTCAGCGTGATTCGAGCAACCCACGGCGAGTGGCGCTATTCCGCCGTCGACATCGAGGCGCTGGTGAATCGGCAGCCCGTGCAGGATGTACTATCGCTGACCCGCGCCCTGCATCATCGCGCTGATCGCCTGCATTGGCTGGCGATATTGCGCGCGCCGTGGTGTGGTTTGGTACTCGCCGATTTGCATGCGCTCGCCGCTGACGACCATCGCGCCACGATCTGGAGTTTGATCAACGATGCCGCACATGCCGCCCGCATGTCTGATGACGGCAAGCGACGGCTAGCTCTTCTGCGCAATGTGCTTGCTGAAGCGCTGGCAGGGCAAGGTCGGCAAGGGCGACGGCGTTGGGTTGAAGATGTCTGGAAGAAACTTGGCGGCGAAACTTGTCTTGAGGGCGCGAATGATCGCCACGATGTCGATGCGTTTTTCAATCGCCTCGACCAACTCGATACGGCGGGGCGATTCAGCATCGACAGTCTTGAAGCCGACATGGATGAGCTTTACGCCGCACCGGATGCCGAGGCCGACGGGCGACTGGAATTCATGACCATCCACAAGGCCAAGGGTCTCGAATTCGACACCGTCATCCTGCCGGGACTGCAGCGCAAAGGCCGCAGCGATGACCACGAACTGATGCTGTGGGAAGAAGTGGCGCTCGAAGGCCTGACCGAACAACTGGTCGCCGCGCCGCTCAGGAAGCGCTCGCGCAGTATCGACGGTAGCGGCAGCAGTGTCCCGACGCCCTACGACTACCTGCGCCTGCTCG
>JANYAW010000246.1 GCA_025361105.1 Rhodocyclaceae bacterium
GGGCAGGCCGGATAGCCCGGCGCGGGGCGGATGCCGCGATATTTTTCGGCGACCAAATCGGTGGTGTCGAGATTCTCGTCTTTCGCGTAGCCCCAGTATTTGGTCCGCACTTCTTCGTGCAGCCATTCCGCTGCCGCCTCGGCCAGTCGGTCGGCCAGGGCTTTGAGCATGATGCTGCGGTAGTCGTCGTGCTGCGCTTCGAACTCGGCAAGTTTGGCTTCGATGCCGATGCCGGCGGTGACGGCGAAGGCACCGGCGTAGTCCAACTTGTCAGTTGGTGCTGGTGATACGGTGTTAGGTGAAGTGCTATCCCCCACCCTCACCCTCGGTCCCTCTCCCTGAGGTAGAGGGAAGGAATCAGCGCTTTTGGCGAAGCTCGAACGGGGCGCAACGAAATCGGAAAGACATTGCTGCGGTTTGCCATCTGGTCGCTCTTGCTGTTGGCGCAAGTTATGCCAGCTCATCAGGGTTTCGCTGCGCGATTCATCGGCGTAAAACGCGATGTCGTCGCCAGTCGCGTTGGCCGCAAACAAACCGAACACGGCATTGGCGCTGATCCATTTTTCTTCGATCAATTGCACCAGCATGATTTTGGCGTCGGCAAACACATTGCGCGCCGCCTCACCAACCACTACATCATCGAGAATTTTCGGATAGCTGCCAGCCAAATCCCAAGTCTGGAAGAACGGACCCCAGTCTATGTATTTGGCAAGTACCGCGAGATCGATATTTCGCAGGGCCGTGACGCCAAGTTGTGCAGGTTTCACCGGCGCATAGTTCAGCTTGAGTCGATTGGCGCGCGCCGCAGCCAGGCTCACCAGCGGCACACCTTTTTTCGCCGCGTGTTGCAGACGGACTTTTTCGTAATCGGCGGCGACTTCGTCGACATAGCCGTCGCGCATTTCGAGCGAGAGCAATTTGGTCACCACGCCGACTGCGCGCGAAGCATCCGGCACATAAACCACCGGGCCGGCGTAATGCGGCGCAATTTTGATCGCGGTGTGCGCACGTGAAGTGGTTGCGCCGCCAATCAGCAGCGGCTGGGTAAAGCCCTGACGCTGCATTTCGGCAGCGATGTAAGACATTTCTTCCAGCGACGGGGTAATCAAACCGGAGAGTCCAATCGCCTGCGCGCCATGCTCGCGCGCGGCATTCAAAATCTTGTCTACCGGCACCATCACGCCGAGATCGACGATATCGTAGCCATTGCAACCCAGCACCACGCCGACAATATTTTTGCCGATGTCGTGCACGTCGCCCTTCACCGTGGCCATCACGATGCGGCCCTTGGAGGTCGAGCCGGTGCGCAGCTTTTCCTCTTCGATGTAGGGAATCAGATGCGCCACTGCCTGCTTCATCACGCGGGCGGATTTCACCACCTGCGGCAAAAACATTTTGCCCGCGCCGAACAAATCACCAACCACATTCATGCCGTTCATCAGCGGACCTTCAATCACCGCCAGCGGTGGCTTGCCAGCGGCGAACAAGGCCGCGCGGCATTCCTCGGTATCGGCCACCACAAATTCGGTGATGCCCTTCACCATCGCGTGTTCAAGCCGCTTGTCGACCGACCAGTCACGCCAAGCCAGGTCGACCACTTGCTCACGCGCCTGACCTTTCACCCGGGTGGCGAGTTCTATCAGCGTGTCACCAGCACCAACTCTCCGGTTCAGCACCACGTCTTCCACCGCCTCGCGCAGCTCAGCCGACAAATCGTCATATACGCCCAATTGCCCGGCGTTGACGATGCCCATGGTCAGGCCGGCTTTGACCGCGTGATAGAGAAACACAGTGTGTATCGCTTCGCGCATCGCGTCGTTGCCACGGAAGCTGAACGACACGTTGGACACACCGCCCGAGCTGCGCGCATGCGGCAGGTTTTGCTTTATCCACGCCAGTGCGTTGATGAAATCGACGGCGTAGTTGTCGTGTTCCGGGATGCCCGTAGCGATGGCAAAAATGTTCGGATCAAAGATGATGTCCTCGGCCGGAAAACCATCGGCGACCAAGACCTCGTAAGCGCGTCGGCAGATCTCGGTCTTGCGTGCATAGGTGTCGGCCTGGCCCTGTTCATCAAAGGCCATCACAATCACCGCCGCACCGTAGCGCCGCGCCAGACGCGCTTGCTCCAAAAATTTGGCCTCGCCTTCCTTCATCGAAATCGAATTGACGATGCCTTTGCCTTGTATGCATTTGAGCCCGGCCTCGATCACTTCCCATTTCGAGCTGTCGAGCATCAGCGGCACTTTGCAAATGTCCGGCTCCGAGCCGACCAAGTGCAAAAAGCGCACCATCGCCGCGTGCGAGTCGAGCATCGCTTCGTCCATGTTGATGTCGACCACTTGCGCGCCGTTTTCAACTTGCGAACGCGCCACCGCCAGCGCGTCATCGAAGCGCCCGTCGAGAATCATCCGCGCGAAGGCTTTCGAGCCGGTGACATTGGTGCGCTCGCCGACATTGACGAACAAATTGCTGTCATCAATGTTGAAGGCTTCGAGACCCGACAAGCGTAGCTTGACTGGCACCGAGGGCGGTACGCGTGGTGACTTATTCGCCAAGGTTTGTGCGATGGCGCGAATGTGCTCGGGCGTGGTGCCGCAGCAGCCGCCAGCGATGTTGATGATGCCGCTCGCGCCCCATTCACCGATTTCATCGGCCAACATTTGCGCCGTTTCGTCGTAGCCACCAAAGGCATTAGGCAAGCCGGCGTTCGGATGCGCGGAGAGAAAGCAATCGCAAATGCCGGACAATTCATTGACGTACTGGCGCAACTCTTTTGCACCCAGCGCGCAGTTCAAGCCAAATGACAATGGCCGCACATGTCGCAGCGAATTCCAGAACGCTTCCGCCGTCTGGCCGGACAGTGTGCGGCCCGACGCATCGGTAATGGTGCCAGAAATCATCACCGGCCAGCGCCGTCCGGCGCTTTCAAAAAACTGCTCGACGGCGAACAGCGCAGCTTTGGCATTCAGCGTATCGAATATCGTTTCAACCAAAATGAGGTCGGCGCCACCCGTGGTCAGGCCACGCACCGCCTCCAAATAATCCGCGACCAGCGCGTCGAAAGTCACATTGCGCGCACCGGGATCATTCACATCGGGAGACAGCGAGGCGGTGCGCGAAGTCGGCCCGAGCACACCAGCAACAAAGCGTGGTTTGTCGGGCGTAGAAAATTCATCGGCGACTTCGCGCGCGAGCTTTGCAGCGGCGACATTCAGCTCAAAGGCAATAGCGGCCAAGCCATATTCGGCCTGCGAAACACGCGTTGAATTAAACGTGTTGGTCTCGATGATGTCCGCACCGGCCGCCAGATATTCGGCGTGGATGCCACGAATGACTTCTGGTTTGGAAATGCTCAACAAATCGTTATTGCCACGCACATCCTTGCCATGCGCAGCAAAGCGCTGGCCACGGTAATCCGCCTCGGCCAGTGAATGCCGCTGCACCATGGTCCCCATCGCGCCATCCAGAATCAGGATGCGGCGGGAGAGAATTTCGCGGAGTTCAACAGTGCGGTCGGCTTGCATGACAGGTGGCACAAAGGCTTGCAGGGAGAGCGAGTTTACCAGTCAGGCTGCTGATAACGGCGTGTCCCCAGCACCAACTGACAAATACACCCGTCATTCCGCGAAAGCGGGAATGACGAAGACGGTGGCGATGTGCCTGCCTACTTCACCGCCGTCCGCCGACTCATCAAAAATGCCGCCGCACCCAGGCACAAAAATCCCACCATGCCCAGCGCCAGGGTCAGCGTGCTGCCCCATAGCAGCGGCACAATGACAGCGGCGGTGACGGCCATGATGCCGGTCTGTATCACTCCCATGCAACTCGATGCCAGGCCGCGCCGTTCGGGAAAATGATCCAGTGCCATCAGTTGCAAAGTCGGCATCGAGAGCGCCATGCCGCAAGTGAAAATCGGCAGCGGCACAATAGCCCACGGCAGCGAGGGCGGTAGGCTCAGATTGATGACAAGGTTGAGCGCCGCCGCCGATGCCATCAGCGCGTAGCCGATTTTTACGGTGGCCAGGGTGCTGATCTTTCCTGCCGTGCGGCCGGACAGATAAGAGCCGACCATCATGCCCAACACCACCGGTATGAACATAATGCCAAACGAATTCGACGACACACCCAGATGACGAATCAGGAACACCGGCGAGGCGAGGATGTAGATAAATCCGGCAACAAAATTCAGCGCGGTGGCGAACGACAAACGGCGGAATTCATGATGCGAAAACGCGCGCCGATAGGCATGCCACAGCGTTACCGGATGCAAGCTTTGACGAGTCTCAAGCGCCAAGGTTTCCGGCAGCCAAAGTGCACAGGCAAGCAACAGCATGAAACTAAACGCGGCGAGGAAAAAGAAGATGCCGTGCCATTCGAAATACTGCAAAATCCAGCCGCCAATAATCGGTGCAATGGCCGGCGCAACGGCGAACAAAATCGATACCTGCGCCATCAATTTTTGCGCCTCGGCACCGCCATAAAGATCGCGCACCATAGCGCGGCTGACGATCACCCCGGTGCCTGCGGTCAGCCCTTGCAAGACTCGACCGAGCAACAAGGTCTCGATACCGGTGGCGAACGCACACAGCAAGGACGACAAGAAAAACAGCAACAGCCCGACCAGAATCACCCGCCTGCGCCCCAGCGCATCAGACAGCGCGCCGTGCCACAGCATCATGAAGGCAAATGGAATGAGATAAGCCGCCAGCGTTTGCTGAATCGCTATGTCGGTAGTGTGCAAACTCTGCGCCATGGCCGGAAAAGCCGGCAAATAAGTGTCGATGGTAAACGGCCCGATCATGGTCAAGGCGGCGAGCAGAAAAACCAGGTAGCGGTTATGTCGATTCATGACTTGCAGCAGTGAATATTTTGTACGGCGTAAGTCGCGAGTATACGTGGTGGAGTCAGCAACAGCGGTTCACGACCACGGCTTACGCTTCGCTACAATGAAGCATCGTCGTCGCAAACGAAACGGAGCACACCATGCAACACCTCAGCCCGAAAGACGCCGCCGCCTTCCTGCAATCCCACGCCACCGCGTTATTCGTCGATTGCCGTAGCGAAATGGAATACATGTTCGTCGGCC
>JANYAW010000260.1 GCA_025361105.1 Rhodocyclaceae bacterium
TTCTTTCAGTGCGCGCCACGGATTGGGCAGTTCATCCTTGGGAATTCCGCGCAATCCTTTCGCGCCGGCTTCCAGATGCACCATCCAGAAGGCGGTGAAGTAATACAACAGCGCCGGAATGATGGCGGCTTTAACGATTTCCGAATAGGGAACGTTGAGGGTCTCGGCCATGATGAAAGCTACTGCGCCCATCACCGGTGGCATGATTTGTCCGCCCATGCTGGCGGTGGCTTCGACCGCACCGGCGAACACCGGCGAGTAGCCATAGCGCATCATCAGCGGGATAGTAAATTGGCCGACGGTGAGCACATTTGCTACCCCCGAGCCGGAAATCGTGCCCATCAAGCCCGAAGAAATCACCGCGACTTTAGCCGGGCCACCTTGCGTGTGACCGACCAAGCCGAGCGCCACGGCGTTGAACAAGCGAATCATTCCGGCGTGTTCCAAAAACGCACCGAACAAAATGAACAGAAAAATATAGGTTGCCGAAACAAAAGTTGGCACGCCGAAAATACCTTCTGTGGACAGGAACAACGTGTCGATTATTTGCGCGTAGTCGTAACCGCGATGCGCTATGAAGTTCGGTAGGTGTTGGCCCCACAGCCCGTAGGCCAGAAATACTGCGCACATCACCGGTAACGCCCAACCCATCACGCGGCGCGTCGCTTCAAAAACCAGCACGACAAAAACTGTGCCGACAGCGATGTCGATTTTTGACGGATCACCAGAGCGTTGAATCAACTCAGCCTGATACACCCAGTGATACAAAGCCAAGCCTAGCGCCAGTGCGGCCAACAAAACGTCGTACCACGGCACCCGCGTATTTTTGCGCGGATTCTTGGCGTGCTCCACCGCACGCGGGTAAAGCAGCAGCGTAATCGCTAGCAAAAATCCCACGTGGAAACTGCGCGTGACCAGACTGGAGAGTGGCGCGTAAGCCGCGATGACCAACTGGAAAGTCGAAAACGCCAACGCCAGGGCGGTGACCAATGTCAGCCAGCGCCCGCCAAGCGATCGCGGCAAGCCGTGCTCGGTAACCTCGTCGGGTGTAATACCCTGAGTCGCGTGCTTGTTCACCAAAATTACTTAATCAGCCCCGCTTCTTTGTAATACTTTTCTGCGCCAGGATGTAGCGGCACGGGTAGGCCTTTAGGGCCGTCCGCTTTGTTTATCGCTTTGGCCGTAGCATGCGCGGCGTACAGCGTGTCGAGGTTTTCAAACATGCTCTTGGTCATCGCATAAACCGTTTCAATCGACACGCCTTCGTGCGTCACCAGAAAATTTTGCACCTTGATAGTTTGCACGTCACTGGTTTGGCCTTCGTAAGTTTTGGCCGGTATGACTGCGGCTTGATAAGCCGGGTCGCCGATCTTCGCGATAAGTTCCACCGGAATCGTGACAATAGTAAGTTTCGTCGCAGTCGCTAAATCACGTAAGGCAGCGACACCCAATCCGGCGGAAATCAGCGTTGCATCCAGCTGGCGATTTTTCATCAGCTCGACCGATTCGCCAAAGGGCAAATATTCCGTGCGGGCGAAATCGGCGTAGGACATTCCCGCTGCCTTGAAAATCGCGCGCGAGTTCAATTCCGTACCGCTCTTGGGAGCGCCAACCGAAACGCGTTTGCCTTTCAAGTCGGCCAGTGTCTTGATGCCCGAATCGGCGGAGGCAACAATCTGTATGTAATTCGGGTAAATACCGGCAATCGCACGCAGTTTTTTCAGCGGCGTTTTGAAGCCCGCTTCTTCGTCTCCCTTCCATGCGTCGGACAAAGCGTCACCCAGAGTAAACGCTACTTCGCCTTTGCCTGCTTGCAATAAATTCAAATTTTCCGCGCTGGCTTTGGTCGCCTGCACCGACACTTTCGCATCCGGCAAAGCCTTGCCATAAATCTGCGATAGCGCCACACCCATCGGGTAATACACGCCCGAAGTACCGCCAGTAAGGACGTTGATAAATTCGCCAGCGTGAGCACCCAGGCTGATGGATGCAACGCACACCACAACAAGCAATCGACGCAAAGTTTTCATGAATGCCCTCTTTCGTTGTTATTGACGTTAAAGATTACACGACTCCAGCGGAACGCAGGCGGACTATTGTTTGCGCATCGTAGCCCAGCTCGGCCAATACTGCGTCCGTGTGTTGCCCTAATTTCGGCGGCGCAGTGCGGTAGTTGACCGGTGTCGCCGATAAATTTATCGGGTTTGCTACCTGTGGCGCTTGACTGCCTGAATCATGCGGCATATCGAAGCGCAATCCGCTGTGTATGACCTGAGCATCGGTAAACACCGCAGCCAAATCGTTGATCGGGCCGCAGGCGACGGCGGCAGATTCGAGCAGTACTATCCATTCGGCAGTGGTTTTCATTACCGTGGTTTGACGCAAAAGCGGAATCAATACAGCGCGATGTTTTACGCGCGCACCATTGGTCGAAAATCGTGCGTCGGTTATCCATTCGCGACGCTCGGCGATTTCGCAAAAACGCGCGAATTGTCCGTCATTGCCTATCGCTAAAAGCATGTCGCCGTCGGCAGTGGGGAAATCCTGATACGGCACGATATTAGGATGCCCATTGCCCAATCGGCCTGGCACTTTTCCAGTCACCAAATAATTCATCGCTTGATTGGCCAGACACGCAACTTGTACATCGAGCAATGCCAAATCAATATGCTGACCGTCGCGCGCGCGATAGCCACCCAAATCGCGATGCGCCAAAGCTGACAGCACGGCAACCGTCGCGTACATGCCGCTGAGCACGTCGACCAAAGCCACGCCGACTTTCTGTGGTCCCGCACCTGCTTCGCCGTCGGCGCGCCCCGTCACGCTCATCATGCCGCCCATGCCCTGAATCAAAAAATCGTAACCGGCACGATCTGCATACGGCCCGTCTTGACCAAAACCGGTGATGGAGCAATAGACCAATTTTGGATTGATTTTTTTCAAGCCCGCGTAATCGAGACCATAAGCTGCAAGGCCGCCGACTTTGAAATTCTCCAACACCACATCGGACTGTGCAGCGAGCTGCCGCACAATGGCTTGCCCTTCGCGCTTGGTGATATCGACGGTGAGCGAGCGTTTGTTGCGGTTGGCACAAAGGAAATATGCTGCATCTGCAGTGGGAGCGCCATTGCCATCGGCCAAATATGGTGGCCCCCAATGGCGGGTTTCATCGCCAACTTGTGGCCGCTCGATCTTGATCACATCTGCACCGAGATCGCCGAGTAGTTGTGAAGCCCAAGGGCCCGCGAGAACGCGACTGAGATCTAAAATTTTGATATGTGACAGTGGACCAGTCGCTGCCTTCGACGACGGCGGCGAAGCTGGGGTTTCGTGAAGCATTGCTTCGCGCCTGCGTAGCGGCTCGGCTGTACTAAGCTGAGACTCCACACCAGCACCAACTGACGAATTCACAGCATTCACTGCCGCACTTCACCATTGCCAAACACTATCCATTTTTGCGAGGTCAGCCCTTCCAATCCCACCGGTCCGCGCGCATGAAATTTGTCGGTAGAAATTCCAATCTCGGCACCGAGGCCGAATTCAAATCCATCGGCGAAGCGTGTCGATGCATTGATCATCACACTCGCCGAATCTACCTCGCGCAAAAAGCGCATCGCATGCGAGTGATTTTCGGTGACGATGGTGTCAGTATGTTGCGAGGAATAATGATTGATATGGGCAATCGCTTCATCAATTCCGGCCACCACTTTGCACGAAATTATCGGTGCCAAATATTCTGTGGCGTAATCCTCGTCGGTCGCAGAGACAGCTAGTGGAAATAATCTTTGCGTCTCCGCACAGCCACGAATCTCCACACCTTTGGCATGCAACATCGCGCAAAGTTTTGGCAACTGCGCCGCCGCGACACCACCTGCAATCAACAAAGATTCTGCCGTGTTGCAGGTGCCATAACGCTGCGTTTTCGAGTTCTCCAAAATCGCCAGCGCCTTTGTTGCACCTGCCGAGTCATCGACATAAACATGGCAATTGCCATCCAAATGTTTAATCACCGGCACGCGCGCGCCCGCACTGACGCGCGCGATTAAGCCCTTGCCACCGCGCGGCACGATGACATCAACAAACTCCGGCATCGCAATCAAATAGCCCACCGCATCGCGATCCGTGGTGTTGATGACTTGCACCGCCGTTTCCGGCAAACCCGCCGCCACCAAACCTGCTTGCACGCATTTCGCAATCGCCTGATTGGCGCGCAAGGCTTCCTTACCGCCGCGCAAAATCGCCGCGTTACCCGATTTCAAGCACAGCGCCGCCGCGTCCGCTGTGACGTTGGGTCGCGCTTCATAAATAATGCCGACGACACCCAGTGGCACACGCATTTTTCCGACCTGAATTCCAGAAGGGCGAAATTTCAAATCCGACATTTCACCGACTGGATCAGGCAGCGTCGCAACCTGCTCCAAGCCCTGCGCCATTGCTTCAATACTCGCCGCAGAAAGCGTCAAACGATCCAGCATTGCGGCATCCAGCCCGTTCGTTTTGGCCTCGGAAACATCCTGCGCATTCGCCGACAAAATATCGTAGGCGCGCGCGCGAACCTCCTGCGCCATCGTCATCAGCGCATAATTTTTATCCGCCGTCGACGCCCGCGCCATCGCCCGCGATGCGTCGCGCGCGGCCTGGCCGACTTGTTGCATATAGCGTTTCAATTCCATAGCGATGGCGATTTGGACGATGAATTATTGAGCCGCCATTCTACCCATCGCGCCAGTAATCACCGCACGGTTGTCCTGTCTTGACGGTACCTTCAGTGTCGCGCTAAGCGCAATGCGAGTTGCAAAAACTCATCCCATATATCGCCCTTGGCGATGCCCTTGACCATCCGGTCTATCTTCGCGGCATGAAGCAAGGCTGCACGTGCAGCGACGTTGCGCGCTTCGTTGGCTAGCGTCCATAGCACCAGTGGCATCGGCGCGCCCTCGGCTTTGAGGCCTTCCAATGTGCGGGCAGCGCGAGCAATGTCTTTGGCTTTGACAGCGTCGCGCAAATCGACCGTGTCGTAACGTGCGACATTAAGCACTGCGGCTTCGATTTGTGCCAAAGAAATTTCGCCGGTCGGATAAATCAGTCCGAGTTTTTGTATCTCTTGATGTGCGGCGAGCAGATTGCCTTCGACATGTGCGGTGATGAATTCGAGTGCGTCGCGTGGCGCGGTTTGCTGTTGGCGCGATAGTCGTTCAGCAATCCAGTTGGGAAGGCGCGCGAGCGGCGGTGCGTTGCATTCGAGCGTGACTGCAGCGCTACTCAGGGCGATGAACCAGGCGGATTTTTGCTGCTTCCAATCCATCTCGGGAAAACTAATCAGCGTAGTGATATCTGGATTGATTCGGCTTGCGTAGCGCTGTAGCGCATCGCCTCCGTCGCGACCCGGTTTGCCGGTGGGAACGCGCAAATCGATCATTTTACGATCACCAAACAAGGACAAATTTTCCGTTGCCGCGAACAATTCGTCCCAACGGAAACTTGGGCTGACGACCATCACTTCACGTTCGACAAATCCCTGACGTTTGGCGGTGGCGCGAATCGCATCACCCGCTTCGATGACCAACAGCGGCTCATCGCCGTGCAAAAAATACAGCGGCGCGATTAGCTTTTGCAAATGCGCGGCAAGCTGCTCGGGGCGCAACTGCATGGTTTATTTTGTGGATGCAACCACAGGTTTGACGGCGGCGAGTCGGCGCATCAATTGCATCACCAGGTCGTTTTGCATGTCGCGCCACAGCAAAACTTCTTCGGCCTCTTTGGCCAGCACCTGTTCGTCGTTGAAGGTTAGCTCGCGCTTCATGACGATGCGCGAAGTCGGGATGAGATCGGCACCGGTTTTGTCGGTCAGGCGAAAGCTAAACGTGCGCACCAATTCAAATTCACGAACGCGACCTGCCGCGCTGAGCGACAAGATATTTTTCTGCGGCGCATCGCTCAACACAATCAAATTCGCTTCGGCTTGCGCGCTCGTGGTAACTACCCGCGTGGCCGAACCGGCTTCGACATTGCGCCGAATTTGCGCGTATAGCTCGGTGCTGTCGGCCAGCGAAATGGACAGCGTGCTGAACGGCAAAGTGTAAGCACCGCGCAACTGAAAACCGCAAGCGCCAAGTACGGTCGCGAGCAGAACTGCGCAGCAAATTTTCATAACCGGTGACAAGCGCGACATGGACAACCCTTTCGCAAACGGTTCAAACAACAATATTCACCAGACGACCCGGAACAACGATGACTTTCTTTGCCGCTTTGCCGTCGAGGAATTTTTGCGTGACTTCTGAGGCCAACGCGATTTGTTCTATCGCAGATTTGTCGGCCCCGACTTTTACTTTGATCGCGCCACGCAACTTGCCATTGATTTGCAGCACCAGTTCCTCTTGGTCCTGCGCCAACGCGGCTTCCAGCGGCTCCGGCCATGTGGCATTTAACACGTCATCGCCATAACCGAGGTCGCGCCAAAGCACATGCGCGATGTGCGGCGTGATTGGCGAGAGCACACGAATGAGAATGCCGAAACACTCCGTCATCACCGCAGTACGGCCATCGCCAGCGGGCATCTTTTCCAATGCATTGAGCATTTTCATGGCCGCCGAGGCAACGGTATTGAACTGGAATTTGCCTAAATCGTAATTGGCTTGGCGCAGCAGCAAATGTACTTCGCGGCGCGATGCCGCCAAGCCCTCTGGTAGTTTGATTGGGACGTTCATAGCCACTCCAGCAGCATGAATGCTATGCCCCATCGCCCACACACGGCGCAAGAAACGGAAGCCGCCTTCAACGCCAGTATCCGACCATTCCAAAGTCTGCTCGGGCGGCGCGGCAAACATCATGAAAAAGCGCGCTGTGTCCGCTCCGTATTGATCGATCAAAGATTGTGGGTCGACGCCATTGCGTTTGGATTTGGACATCGTGCCAACACCATCGTAATGCACCGCCAGTCCATCGGATTTGGCCGTCACGCTGACAATGCGACCACCATCATCATGTTTGATTTCAACTTCTTCGGGGGCGAAATATTCGATACCACCCTTATTGTTACGTCGCGAAAAAATGTGGTTCAGCACCATGCCTTGCGTGAGCAAATTCTTGAATGGTTCGGCGTAGTTCACCAGCCCGCAATCGCGCATCACCTTGGTCCAAAAGCGCGAATACAGCAGATGCAAAATTGCGTGCTCGATGCCGCCGATGTATTGATCGACCGGCATCCAATAATTCGTTCGCGCGTCCACCATGGTGTTGGCATCCGGCGCGCAATAGCGGGCGTAATACCAGGACGAATCGACGAAGGTATCCATCGTGTCGGTTTCGCGACGTGCTGGCTTGCCACATTTCGGGCAAGCACAATTGACGAAATCCTCGCGCTTGTTTAAGGGATTTCCGCTGCCATCGGGTACGCAATCTTGCGGCAAAATTACCGGCAAATCGGTTTCAGGCACCGGCACGGTGCCGCAGGCTTCGCAATGAACCAGCGGAATCGGGCAGCCCCAATAACGTTGGCGCGAAACACCCCAATCGCGCAGGCGGAAATGCTCTTTTGTTTCGCCAAGATTCAGCGACTTCAAATCTTCGGCGATGGTAGCAACCGCAGTGGCGTAGTCCATGCCGTCGAATTTGCCGGAGTTGACGCAATGCCCTGCTTGTTTGTCGCCATACCAGTCTTGCCACGCTGCTAGCGAGAACGTTTCACCCTCAATCGCGACGACTTGTTTAATCGGCAAATTATATTTTTTGGCAAACGCAAAATCGCGTTCGTCATGTGCCGGAACACCCATCACTGCGCCATCGCCGTAGCTCATCAAGACATAGTTACCGACCCAGACATCAATTTGCTCGCCGCTCAGCGGATGCGTCACGGTGAGCCCGGTCGGCATGCCTTTTTTTTCCATCGTCGCCATGTCGGCTTCCATCACCGAGCCGCGTTTGCATTCGTCGATGAAGGCGGAAAGTTCAGGATTATTTTTTGCCGAATAGGTCGCCAGTGGATGCTCGGCCGCGACGGCACAAAAAGTCACGCCCATGATGGTGTCGGCGCGGGTGGTGTAGACCCAGAGCTTGCCACTTAACGGCGTGTCACCAGCACCAACTGACGTACTAGCGGACGCACCAGCGGGCAAGTCATAGGGAAACGCAAATCGCACGCCGGTACTTTTGCCTATCCAGTTGGCCTGCATGGTCTTGACGCGCTCGGGCCAGCCGGGCAAATCGTCGAGCGAGCTGAGCAGCTCGTCGGCATATTGCGTGATGGCCAAATAGTAGCCGGGCAGTTCGCGCTTTTCGACCAGCGCGCCAGTACGCCAGCCGCGTCCTTCGATGACTTGCTCGTTGGCCAAGACGGTTTGATCAACCGGATCCCAATTCACAATTTGGGTCTTTTTGTAGGCGATACCTTTTTCCAGCATGCGCAAAAAAAACCATTGATTCCAGCGGTAGTAAGCAGGATCGCAAGTCGCCAATTCACGCGTCCAATCCAGCGCGAATCCCAGCGACTGAAGCTGATGCTTCATGTAGGCGATATTGTCGTAAGTCCACTTGGCTGGCGGCACGTTGTTTTGCATCGCGGCGTTCTCGGCCGGCAGGCCGAACGCATCCCAACCCATCGGTTGCAAGACATTGAAACCACGCATGCGGTAATGCCGGGAAAGCACATCGCCGATGGTATAGTTTCTGACGTGACCCATATGCAACTTGCCGGATGGATAGGGCAGCATCGAGAGGCAGTAATACTTGGGCTTTTCACTGCTTTCAAGCGCGCGAAAACTGTTGGCGCTGGTCCAGAAAGTTTGTGCGGCGCGCTCGATTTCGGCGGCTAGATAGGTTTGCTGCATGGTCGGATTTTCGATAGTGTGACGAGTCGAGTGTGGGGAAGGTGTGGAGAGTGCAGCGATGCCAGCATCCACCGTGATTGAATTAAAAAAGGATTATACGCACGGGTTTCGATTGAAGTCCTTGTAAGGAAGGGCAGCAAACGCCGTCTACGCCTGCGTCGCGGTGGTTTTAGTGGCATAGATCGCATCGCTTATCGGAGAAATTCATGAATCAGAAACGCCCGTTGTTCACACCGTCGTTTGTAGTGATTTTTGTAGCTGCATTGTTTTCGCTCAGTGCCGGCTTGGCGCGCGCCGCCGCGCAAGGCACCGTCGAAGCAGTACAGGCACCAGCGTGGTTGGAGCGCGATGGTCGCAGCCAGCCATTGAATCCCGGCACGGAAGTAAAGAGTGGTGACGTGGTGCGAACCGGAGCAGGTTCACGTGCCTATCTGATGTTGGCCGAAGGCAGTCGTGTCAAGCTCGGCGAATCGGCCGAGTTCAAAATCAAATTCGACAACCCTGAACCAAAATCGATTTTTCGTGGTGCATTTGATCTCGCCGCTGGCGCATTTCGTTTCACCACTGGTTTGTTGGCAAAGACCCGTCCGCGCGAGGTGACCATCCGTGTGGCGACCGCCACCATTGGTATACGTGGCACCGACGTTTGGGGTCGCGCTTCACCAGATAGCGAGCTGGTCGCTTTGATCGAAGGCAAAATTGAACTTCAGCGTGCTGGACAAGCTTTTCAACTCGCGCCGATGAATTACATGGAGGCAAAACGCGGCGAAGCGGCGCAAGTACAGCGTTTGGATTTCGCGGCTTTGCAAAAGCTGGCTTTGGAAACGGAAATCACTCAAAGCGGCGCGATGAGCGCCAACGGTGGATGGGCTTTGGCGCATGATGCAGGTACCGAACAGACGCAAGCGATTGCCTTGTACGACCGGTTGCGCGCAGCCGGTTACGCCGCACGCATCCGTCCGCAAACCACCGCGCAAGGCTTTCATTACCTTGTGCAAATGAATGGTTTTGCTTCGGCCGCTGAAGCGGCATTGGTTGCTGATCGTGTGCAGAAGATTTTGGGCGTGCAGTTTGTCAGCAAAAAGCGCGCGGCTTAGTTGTTACTTGGCCGCAACGCAGCTAACTCGATTCGCCTCGGGCGGATAGACTGCCACCTTCATTTTTGCGGGAAAATTTGCGTGCGCTTTTCGCTTGGTGCGCCGACAGATTTTCCGCGCGACACGGTTTTTAAATGCTATGAATTTGCTTGATGGGCTTAACGAGCCGCAACTGGCGGCAGTGACTTTGCCTGCCGCGCATGCGCTGATTTTGGCGGGTGCTGGTTCCGGCAAAACGCGGGTGCTGACGACGCGGATTGCGTGGCTGGTGTCGACCGGGCAGGTTTCGCCAGCGGGTGTGTTGGCAGTGACTTTCACCAACAAGGCAGCGAAGGAAATGCAGGCACGCTTGACGGCGATGTTGCCGGTGGGCATGGGCAATTTAGGCGGTGTTGGCACGACGGTGCGCGGCATGTGGCTGGGCACTTTTCACGGCTTGTGCAATCGTATGTTGCGCGCGCATTACCGCGACGCGGGCTTGCCGCAACTGTTTCAGATATTGGACTCGTCCGACCAGCTTGCGGCGGTCAAACGCTTGCTCAAAAGTTTAAACGTCGACGACGAAAAATATCCGCCGCGTGATCTGACCTATTTCATCAACGCGCAAAAGGAAGCCGGATTGCGTCCCGCAGCAGTCGAGGCATGGGATGAGTGGACGCGCAAAAAAGTGGATTTGTACCAAGCTTACGAAGCGCAGTGCCAACGCGAAGGGGTGGTGGATTTTCCGGAATTATTGCTGCGCTGTTATGAATTGCTGGAGCGCAACGAGCCATTGCGCCGCCACTATCAGCAACGCTTTCGACATATTTTGGTGGATGAATTTCAAGACACCAATCGCCTGCAATATGCCTGGCTCAAATTGCTTGCGGGCACTGATGCGGCGATGTTTGCGGTTGGCGATGACGATCAGTCGATATATGGTTTCCGTGGTGCCGACATCGCCAACATGAGGGATTTTGAGCGCGAATTCAAAGTCACCAATCTGATTCGCCTGGAGCAAAACTATCGCTCGCACGGCAACATCCTCGATGCAGCGAATGCCATCATCAAAAATAATCCGCATCGCTTGGGTAAAAATTTGTGGACCGAAGCGGGCAGTGGCGAGCCGATTCGTGTGCATGAATCGTATTCCGATGGTGATGAAGCGCGTTTTATTGTTGAAGAAATAAAAGCCCTCACCCGCGAAGGTCATGCGCGTGCGGAAATCGCGCTGCTGTATCGCAGCAATGCGCAATCGCGCGCGCTCGAGCATGCGCTGTTCAACGCCGGGCTGCCCTATCGGGTGTATGGCGGCTTGCGATTTTTTGAGCGTGCCGAGATCAAGCATGCTTTGTCGTACTTGCGCTTGGTCGGTAATTCCGACGACGATACTTCGTTTAGTCGCGTGGTGAATTTTCCGACGCGCGGTATCGGCGCGCGTTCGTTGGAGAATCTGCAAGATGCTGCGCGTGCGACGCAATCCAGTTTGCATGCAGCGATTCCGCGCATGACTGGCAAAGCCGGAAGCTCGCTCACAAATTTCGCGCAACTGATTCTGCGCTTGCGTGAAGCGGCCCATCTGCCGCTGCCGGAATTGGTCGAACATGTGCTGGATTTGTCAGGCTTGCGAGACTTTTATCGCAACGAAAAGGAAGGCCAGGATAGGCTTGCCAACTTGGATGAACTGGTCAATGCCGCCGCAAGCTTTGTTGCCGAGGCGGGTACTACGGGCGACGAAGGCGAACTATCCGGCGACTTGATTTCATTCCTCGCCCATGCTTCGTTGGAGGCGGGCGAACATCAGGCGGGCGAAGGCGACGACGCATTGCAATTGATGACCGTGCACTCGGCCAAAGGGTTGGAATTCAACGTGGTTTTCATCAGCGGTCTGGAGGAAGGCTTGTTCCCGCATGAGAATTCCAAAAGCGAGGACAAGGGCATGGAAGAAGAGCGGCGACTGATGTATGTGGCGGTCACCCGCGCGCGCAACCGGCTGTATTTGAGCTTCGCGCAAACTCGCATGCTGCATGGACAAACGCGGTACAACCTGCCATCGAGTTTTTTGGATGAAGTGCCGGAAGAATTACTCAAATGGCTGACGCCACGGCCAGGAAATTCTTTTAACGGTGTGTCGTCAGCACCAACTGGCCAATTCGGCAGCGGCGCAAGACGTAGCACGATCGGTGGATTTCGCGTCGGTCAAAGTGTGACCCATCCGAAATTTGGTCTCGGTGTCATCGTCAATGCCGAAGGCGGCGAGAATGATGTGCGCGTGCAAGTAAATTTTGGCAGTGGCGGAATGAAGTGGCTGGCCTTGAACATGGCCAAGCTTGAAGCGGTATGATGATTTTTTACACAACCCAACGGAGAAAATAATGAACGCCAGCGCACTCGCACTCACCGGCTACATCGGCTGGTTCATGTTGTTGTTGTTGATGTTAGCGACGGTCCGCGTCGGTGCCGTGCTGACCGCCCATCGTGCGCCGAATAGCTTTCGTCCCGACGGCACTGACATGACACCATTTGTCGCTCGTCTGGTGCGTACGCATGCCAACTGCTACGAATCATTTCCGCTGATCGGCGGCACTTTGCTACTGGCGATGGCAACCGGTTCGACCGCCATCACCGATCCGCTGGCATTGGTGCTACTGGCTTGCCGCATTGGTCAATCAATCGTGCATCTGGCATCCGTCAGCAACCTGGCCGTCAATCTGCGCTTCGCGCTATTCGCTGCACAAATTGGCATCGCCGCTTATTGGCTATTGCAGCTGTATTCCAGGTTCAGCACTTAGTCACCACCGCTGAGCAAGATTCAGGCGCGCTTGCGTGTTGCCGCTTTGAGGCGAGCCTGATGATTTGCCTGTATCTCGTCATACAGTGCAGCAAATTCAAGCGTCAATTTGTGGCCTGCATCCAAATGGACCATCGGCAGCGAATGCTGATGTGACTCCTTGATTTTGACCGATGCGGAAAGCATGGAGGCGAGCACCGGCAAATCTTCGTCGCGCAACTCCTGCACAATCTGACTCGGCAAACTCGCACGGGACTGAAACTGATTGATGATGATGCCTTCCACCTCAAGCTTTGGATTGTGATCAGCGCGGATTTCGGCGACGTTATCCATCAGCGTGTACAAGGCTCGTCGCGAAAAATCATCGCAATCAAAGGGAATTAGACAGGAATCGGTAGCGATGAGTGCCGAGCGCGTGTAGTAGTTCAGCGCTGGCGGTGTGTCTATCCAGATTTGATCGAAACCGTCGAGCGCATCGAGTGCCTCTTTCAGCTTGTAAATCTTGTATCGAGCTTCGAGCTTGCCATGCAAGTCATCCAATCCTGCAGAACTCGGCAGGACGAATAGATTTTCGTCAAACGGGGACTGGGTGATGAAGTCTTCGGTCGGGCTGGGGCGCAAACGAAAGCTGAGCATTTGGTCGAAAAAATCGGCAGCGGTATAACGCAAGGTATCAGTAGCATCACCCAACAAATAGCGAGTGGAATTGGCTTGCGCGTCGAGGTCGATAACCAGGGTTCGAACACCACGTGATGCGGCCACAGCGGCAAGGTTGCAAGTGATGGTGCTTTTGCCGACACCGCCCTTTTGGTTGAATACAACACGCTTCATGGAAAACTTTCTAATTTTTGGAAGATGTGATTTTACGATACGTTACTGGTCAAACCGGACTTTGGTGCTGGTGACGCGCCGTTATCCGCAACGAGAGCTATCATTGACACTGTTCCCTCATTATCGTGTGCCGCCATGTCAACCGAAGAACAAAACTTATCTGCCGCCGCGCTCGAATATCACGAATGGCCGACCCCCGGAAAAATCGCCGTTGTGCCGACCAAAGGGCTGACCAATCAACGTGATCTTGCGCTGGCTTATTCGCCCGGCGTAGCTGCAGCGTGCAATGCGATTGTCGACGATCCAGCCATGGCCAGTCGCCTGACCTCGCGTGCTAATTTGGTGGGTGTGATTACCAATGGTACGGCGGTGTTGGGCTTGGGCAATATCGGACCTCTGGCTGCCAAGCCGGTGATGGAAGGCAAGGCGGTGTTGTTCAAGAAATTTGCCGGCATTGATGTATTCGATATCGAATTGCACGAACCTGATGCCGACCAGTTGATTGAGCATATCGCTGCGATGGAGCCGACCTTCGGCGGCATCAATTTGGAAGACATCAAGGCACCGGAATGTTTTTACATCGAAGCCAAGTTGCGCGAACGCATGAAAATTCCGGTGTTTCACGATGACCAGCACGGCACGGCGATTGTG
>JANYAW010000305.1 GCA_025361105.1 Rhodocyclaceae bacterium
AGATCATTGGACGATGGGTTTATTTGGCACTGTGCTGGTTTTGTTGATGCTGACGGCGGTGAGTGTGGCGGGTGATTTGTTCGAGTCATTACTCAAACGCCAAGCTGACATCAAAGACAGCAGTCAGTTGTTGCCCGGCCATGGCGGCGTGCTGGATCGCATTGATAGTTTGACCTCCACCTTGCCCTTGGCGGCCTTGATTTACCGGTGTCTCGGTCAATGAAGCTGACCATACTCGGTGCCACCGGATCAATCGGTGTTAGCACGCTGGATGTCGTGTCGCAGCATCCTGAGCGCTTTGAGATTGTCGCCTTGAGCGGTCACAGCAGAATTGATTTACTGGCGGCGCAATGTGCAAAATTCCGACCAAAATTTGCCGTCGTTGGCGATGCATTCAGCGCGGAAAAATTGCAAACGCAACTCCGCCGCGATTCAATTCCGACCGAAGTGCTCTACGGGCCAGCGGCGTTGGAACACATATCCAGCTTGCCTGAGGTTAATGCCGTAATGGCAGCGATTGTCGGCGCTGCCGGACTGGCACCGAGCTTGGCCGCTGCGCGAGCGGGTAAGCGGGTGTTGCTGGCGAACAAAGAGGCGCTGGTGATGGCGGGCAGCGTGTTCATGGATGAAATCAAAAAAAGTGGCGCAGTGTTGCTGCCGATTGATAGCGAGCACAATGCCGTATTTCAGGCCATGCCGGATGACTATGCCGGCAGCCCGATGGCGCGCGGCATCAAACGCGTCGTGCTTACGGCATCGGGTGGTCCATTTCGCAATCGTGCATTGAGTGAGCTTGTCGATGTAACGCCGGAACAAGCGATCGCCCATCCAAATTGGGCTATGGGGAAAAAGATTTCGGTGGATTCGGCAACGATGATGAATAAAGGGCTGGAAGTCATCGAAGCACATTGGTTGTTCGATGTTCCAGCGGCGCAAATCGAAGTGGTGATACATCCACAAAGTGTGGTGCATTCGATGGTGGATTACGTCGATGGTTCGGTGATTGCACAGCTGGGTAATCCCGACATGCGCACGCCTATCGCGCAAGCCTTGGCTTGGCCGCAACGCATTTCCTCGGGCGTGGCATCGTTGGATTTGTGTGCGATAGGCCGATTGGATTTTGAGCCGCTAGATCTCACGCGTTTCCCTTGCGTTGCGCTGGCTTATCGTGCGCTGATTGAAGGCAATAATCGCGCGACAGTACTTAATGCAGCGAATGAAATCGCGGTGGCAGCATTCTTGGAGCGACGCTTGTCATTCCTTGATATTTCGGCCGTGATTAGCGCCACGCTTGATACCGTCGCCGCCACATCAGCGGATAATTTGCCAGCGATTCTTGAGGCTGATCGCATGGCCCGTGTGATTGCGGAAACTGAATGTAGGCGACGACAAAAATGACACTGACAACTGTGCTTTGGTATGCCGCCTCGTTTCTTCTGGCGCTCGGGATTTTGGTCGTCGTGCATGAATTCGGGCACTATGCCGTGGCTCGCGCTTGCGGTGTCAAAGTGCTCCGTTTCTCAGTTGGTTTTGGCAAAGTTATTTGGTCGACCAAGCGTGGCGCAGACCAAACCGAATGGGCGCTCGCCGCGTTCCCGCTCGGTGGCTATGTCAAGATGCTCGACGAGCGTGAGGGGCCGGTGGCGGCCGAAGAATTACATCGCAGCTTCACTCGTGCGACATTGGGCAAACGCATACTGATTGTGCTTGCTGGGCCAGTAGCGAATTTGTTGCTGGCGGTATTTTTTTACTGGCTCACCTTCGTCGGTGGCACACAAGAATTGCGTCCGATTTTTGGTGAGCCACCGGCCGGTTCGGTGGCCGCAAATTTGCGAATTGGTGCTGGCGACACGCCGTTGAAAGTCAATGGTGTGCGTATTCAGAGCTGGCAAGATTTGCGCTGGGAAATTCTGCAGCACACGATGGACAAAGAAGCGGTTGAAATTGAAGTGATGCGTGCAAATCAGACCCACGCGAGCTATCGATTTGAAGGTGAATTGCTGGCCAGCAAATCAGTCGATCAAGATGTTTTGTCTACACTTGGGCTGGTGCTGTTTCGTCCTGCGATCCCTGCCACGGTTGGCATTGTGCTAGCGGATTCGGCTGCCGGACGTGCAGGTTTGCACGCCGACGATACTGTGCTGGCTATTAACGGCCAAGCGATTTCTGAATGGTCGCAATTGGTGGCGGTTGTTCGTGACTCGCCGGGGCAGTCATTGCAACTCGATATTCGTCGCAATTCCGAGTCGCTCCAAGTGGTTGCAATCCCCGATAGCGTAACCAAAGACGGCAAAACCACGGGGCGC
>JANYAW010000362.1 GCA_025361105.1 Rhodocyclaceae bacterium
TTCATGGCGCGCTCCGGTTTGTGGCTAACGATGTCGCCACTTTACGGAAGGCTAGTAACAAGGCGGAGCACAAAGCGACCAACGGTACATTACGCGGCGTAGAGTGTAATTTTGTGCCAATGAGGCGTTGTGCCGCGCTAGTGGCTCGACCACTAACGATTGGTGTTATCAAAAAAATTAATCGCCCAAGATTCGTCTTGACGGCGTGTCGCCGGCACCAACTGGTGGGTTTGTGCGGGGTCGCTGATCGCACGCGCAGCACCTTTGTCTTCAGTTTCGCCCAGCAATTGCCAGCTTCCCGCGCGCAAAGTTTCTATTGGCCGGAAGCGAATTTTGTAAGCCATTTTGGGGCTCTGACGTATCCAATAGCCTAGGTAGAGATAGGGCAATGCGAGCTGCCGACATTGTGCGATTTGCCACAGCACGGCATAAGTGCCGAAACTTCTTGCCGGAATATCAGGATCGTAAAAAGTGTAAACCGACGACAGACCGGATTGCAGTACGTCGATGATGCTGACAATGCGCAGCACGCCGTTTTCGCGGAATTCAACCAGGCGGGTTTCGATGTGGGTTTGCAATAAGAAATGCGAATACTGCTCGCGGTTATCGCCATCCATACCACCACCAGTGTGGCGTGTGAGTTGATAGCGGTGATAAAGCTGATAGTGCTCCTCGCTAAATCGCAATGGCACTTCATGTGCGGACAGGTTTGTATGCGCAAGCTGCGCGCGGCGCTGGCTGCGATTGGGCACAAACTGCGCCACGGGAAGGCGTACCGGCTGGCATTCCTGGCAGGTGTCGCAATTGGGTCGATAGGTGAATACACCACTACGCCGAAAACCGCGCGCGACCAAATCGCCGTAAGTCACTGAGTCAATCAAATGATTCGGTGTCGCCACCTGCGAGCGCGCAGCGCGACCACGCAAGTACGAACACTCGTAAGGCGCGGTCGAATAAAACTGCAACAGCGGGAAAGGTGGCAGATCGCGCAGGTGGGTCATGGCTGGATCATCGCCCCGCTACGATAAAAACCATCAATCGCTGCACTTGGCCACGCACTTGGCAAACGTGTAGGCAGCGTGTGGTCAGCATCCGTGCACAGCGCATCGAGCCGCCGGATGAAATCCGTGCGTGGGATGGGGGATGCGCCGAGCGAGGCGAGGTGTGTAGTTTCCATTTGGCAATCAATTATGCCGAAATCTTGTTGGCTGAGATGCGCGCATAAATGTGCCAGTGCAATTTTTGATGCATTGGTCGCATTACTAAACATTGACTCGCCAAAAAAAGCGCGGCCAATAGCGATGCCATACAAGCCGCCGATGAGCTTTTCATCACGCCAGGTTTCTACGCTATGCGCGTAACCGAGGCGATGCAGTTCGATGTAAGCATCTTGCATTTCGGGACTAATCCACGTGCCATCTTGGCCGATGCGTGGCGCTCTAGCGCAGGCGCGAATGACTTGCGCAAACGCCGTATCCAAACGAATTTCATAGTCGGTATGACGCAAGGCTTTGATCAACGAGCGCGAAATTTTTAACTGACTGGGAATCAATACCATGCGTGGATCCGGGCTCCACCACAACAGCGGATCACCTTCGCTGTACCACGGAAATATGCCATGTCGATACGCGGCAAGCAGACGTGGTGGTGACAAATCACCACCGGCGGCGAGTAATCCATTCGCGCCGTCCTGTTCGGTTAGCGCGGATTCAAGCGGTGGAAAAACCAGTTCGGCATTCAGCCACGGAATCATTCGTGCGACTTGAAACCCACCACATGATCGACGTTCAGGCGGATGCCGATTTTTTCGCCGATAGGGTGATTGTGATGCGATGGCACCAGCGAGAGTACATCTCGACCGGATTCCAGACGCAGCGTGTACAAAAATTCAGCACCGCGAAATGCCTTGGCCATGACTTCGGCGAGCACTGGGCTCGCATCGTCGTGCACCACGTCGTCGGGACGTAACAAGATGTCGAGCCGGCAATCTGTGGTTCCATCAGGACACTTCGCGCAGCCTTGCGAGCACGCCATTGGTACATCAGAATCCAGCACACCCAGCTCGACTTTAACTTTATGCGAGGTCAATACTTCACCGGGTAAGAACACGCCTTGGCCGATGAAATCCGCCACGTAGCGTGTGGCCGGTCGGTGATAAAGCAGGTATGGCGTATCCCATTGTTCGATGTGGCCATCTTTCATCACCCCGACCACATCGGCCATCGCAAATGCTTCATGTTGATCGTGCGTCACCAAAATCGCGGCAATACCTGCAGCTTTGAGAATCGTACGAACTTCCAGCGATAGGCGTTCGCGCAACTCCACATCGAGATTGGAAAACGGCTCATCGAGCAGTAGCAAATGTGGCTTGGGTGCCAGTGCGCGAGCGAGTGCGACACGCTGTTGCTGGCCGCCAGACAGCTCGTGCGGATAGGCATTCGCTCTCCCATCCAGACCGACGAGTTCGAGTAGTTCTTGTACGCGCTTGGCATGCGTCTGCGCCGTGTCAGGGGCAGACTGCCGCAATCCAAAACCAATATTTTGCGCAACCGTCAAATGTGGAAACAGCGAGTAGTCCTGAAACATCATGCCGATGCGGCGTTGCTCTGGCGGCATGCTGTGTTGGCTGTCTGCCACGGTCTTTCCGCCCAAACGAATCGTGCCCGCCAGCGGTGTTTCAAAACCCGCAATGAGCCGCAACACCGTGGTTTTGCCGCAGCCAGAACTGCCCAAAAGACACGCTATTTCACCGGCTTGCAGATTGAAAGAAAACGCCT
>JANYAW010000011.1 GCA_025361105.1 Rhodocyclaceae bacterium
GTACGCTCGCGCTTGCTCGATGGACACGCCAATTTATATCTGCATTTCATCGAAAAATGTGTGCGCCAGCTTGAAGCGGGTGGCGAACTTATCTTCATCACACCGCGCGACTTTCTCAAGGCGACCGGCGCGAAAAAGCTCAACACCTGGCTGTTCGATTACGGCACGATTACCGATTTTGAGGATCTGGGCGATGCCAAAATTTTTGCCGACGCGACACCCAATTGCGCGATTTGGCGTTATGAAAAAAGCAATCTCTCGCACAAATTAAATGATGGCCGACGGATGACACAATCAGGCGGGCAATTGATGTTTGCGCGAGGGATTTACAACGTCCCGCTGCAGGAAGTGTTCATGGTCAAAGTCGGTGCGGTGTCGGGTGCCGACGAGATTTTTTCCGAGCCGGAATTTGCCAACACTGATTTTGTTTGTTCACACACGGCGACCAGCGGTGCGACGCGGCCGATGATTTATCTGGATGCGCAAGGGCCGATTGCCTATTTGGAAATGTTCAAGCAACGCCTGCTGGCGCGGCGCGTGACCAAGTTTGACGAGAGCAATTGGTGGAAATGGGGGCGACGTCATTTCGTCTCAAATTCGCCGCGAATTTACGTCAACCAAAAAACGCGCAACGCCCGTCCGTTTTTTCGCCACACCTGCAACAACTATGACGGTGCGGTGCTGGCCTTGTTTCCCCATCGTAGCGAACTTTCTACGGCGCAGCTCAAGCGGCTCACAGAATTACTGAACGATGTCGATTGGAACGAACTCGGATTCGTTTGCGACGGTCGCTATTTATTCGCGCAGCGCAGCCTTGCGCATGCTTTGTTGCCGGAAAGTTTTCTGGAATTTACGCACCGGACACTGGTGTAAGCTCAACGCCCAATCAACGCCCATTCAGCGAAAGATTTCATCCTATGGTTCCCCATCTCGCCACCGCACTCGTCGGCCCTTTGCTCGAACTCGAACAACGCATCCTCGACAACGACACCGTTGTTGAACGTTGGCTGCGCACACAATGGCAGGAGCACACGCCGCCGTTTTATTGTTCGGTCGATCTGCGTAACGCGGGGTTCAAACTGGCGCCGGTCGATACCAATTTATTCCCCGGTGGATTTAATAATTTGAATCCGGCATTTTTGCCGCTGTGTGTGCAAGCCACCATGTCGGCCATCGACAAAATTTGTCCCGACGCGCGCAATCTTTTATTGATTCCAGAAAATCACACGCGCAATCAGTTTTATCTGATGAACGTCGCGCGACTGGAAAAAATTCTCCACGCCGCTGGGCTGAATGTGCGCATCGGTTCGCTGCTACCGGAAATCACCGCACCAACCACGCTGGATTTACCCGATGGCCAGCAGCTTTTGCTCGAACCACTCAAGCGCATCGGCAACGAAGGCCGCCGCTTGGGGTTGGAAGGCTTTGATCCTTGCGCAGTTTTGCTCAACAATGATTTGTCAGCCGGCGTTCCCGCGCAGCTAGAAAATTTGTACGAACAATTTGTGATTCCACCAACCTACGCCGGCTGGCATGTGCGGCGCAAATCGGAACATTTTGCTGCCTACCAAGACGTAAGCAAACGCTTCGCCGCCGAAATCGGTATCGACCCGTGGCTAATCAACCCCGAGTTTGGTGTCTGCGGGCAAATCAATTTTCAAGAACGTACCGGCGAAGAATGTCTCGCTGCCAATGTCGACATGTTGCTCACCCGCATCCGCACCAAATACAAGGAATACAACATCAGCAGCGAGCCATTCGTGATTGTCAAAGCCGACGCTGGAACCTATGGCATGGGCATCATGACGGTGAAAGATGCGAGCGAAGTAAAAAGCCTGAATCGCAAACAACGCAACAAAATGGCGGTGGTCAAGGAAGGTATGGCCGTCACCGAAGTCATCATTCAGGAAGGCGTGCCGACCGTCGAGCGTGTCGATGAAGGCACCGCCGAGCCGGTGGTTTACATGATTGATCGTTTTGTCGTCGGCGGTTTCTATCGCGTCAACACGGCACGCGGTATAGACGAAAATCTTAACGCGCCGGGCATGACCTTCAAGCCACTGGCCTTCGATACCGGATGCAGTTTGCCCAACGCCGAACTCGGCCCCGACGCGCCACCGAATCGGTTTTATGCGTATGGCGTCGTGGCGCGACTGGCCTTGGTGGCAGCTGCATTGGAGCTTGAGCGGGCTGCACCGAAGGATTAGCTATGAAATTCGCCTTCATCATCGATCCCCTAGACGGGTTAAAAGCCTACAAAGATTCCAGCGTAGCCATGATGCGCGTTGCGGCGTGTCGTCAGCACCAAGTGTGGGCGATTCAGCGTCCGGATTTGTTTTGGCGTGATGGTCATGTGGCGGCGCGCGCCGTGCAAATTTTGCCGACCAGTGACAACGCAAATTGGTTTGTGCCGGAGCGTGAAGCAGTTTGTCGGCTGACTGAATTTGATGCGGTGCTGATGCGTCAGGATCCGCCGTTTGATGCGGAATATGTGGCGGCAACCTGGTTGCTGGACCGCGCTGAAGCCGAAGGCGCGCGGATTTGGAATCGGCCTTCGGCGATTCGCGATCATTCGGAAAAAGTGGCCTTGGCAGAGTTCTTTGAGTTCGCGCCGACGACTTTGATTGCGGGCGATATTGCCACGCTGCAAAGCTTTATTGATGAACTAAAAGACGTGGTGGTCAAGCCGCTTGATGGCATGGGCGGCAGCGGAATTTTTCGGGTGCGCCATGACGACCCCAACCGCAATGCGATTTTGGAAACCATCACTGACAATGGTCGCCGCAGCATCATGGCGCAGCGTTATTTGCCGCAGATACTCGATGGCGATAAACGTATTTTGATTATTGGCGGCGTGCCGGTGCCTTTTGCCCTGGCGCGAATTCCCAAGGCTGGCGAACTACGCGGCAACCTCGCGGCGGGTGGCACTGGCGTGGCACAGGCATTGTCAGCACGTGATTTGAAAATCGCCAACACCCTCGCGCCAATACTTTGGGCGCGCGGTTTGTTGATCGTCGGCTTGGATGTGATTGGCGATTGCTTGACCGAGATTAACGTCACCAGTCCGACTTGTTTCGTCGAGATTTTTGAACAAACCGGATGCGATGTGGCGGCGATGGTGATGGATGTTTTGGAGCGCGAATGCGCCACGTCCGCAACGGCTTTGCGCTCCTCCTAATCCTGTCACTGGTCCTGACGCTGGCCGCTTGCGGACGGCAGGAACCTTGGCGGCGCGAAGCTTATGTGTTCGGTACGCGGGTCGAAATTCTGGTTCAGCGTAGCGAGGGCATAGACGAAAAAATTGCCAGTGCGGCGATGGCCGAAGTACTGCAAGAATTCGAGCGCTTGCATCGTAGCTATCACGCGTGGCAGCCTTCGGAGCTAAGTTCACTGAACGCGGCGATTGCTGAAGGTCGGCCGTTGCAAGTTTCCGTCGAGCTTGCCGCACTGATTGCCGAGGCGCAAAAAATTGCCGCGGGTGGCGATTATTTGTTCGACCCGGGCATCGGCAAAATGGTAGCGCTGTGGGGATTTCAAAGCGATGAAATCGTCGCACGCTTGCCCGACCCAGCGCAAATAAATTCCTTGCTCGCGCAGCATCCGTCGATTGCCAATTTGACGATCGTGAATCAACTCGTCAGCAGCAAAAACCGCAGCGTCGCGCTGGATTTTGGTGGCTACCTCAAAGGCGTTGCACTTGATATCGCCGCCACCAAGCTACGTGCGCGCGGTGTGCGACATGCCTTGATCAACATCGGTGGCAATGTGATGGCACTGGGCAATCGTGACGGCGTGGAAGGCGGCAAAGCATGGCGGGTTGGCATCCAGCATCCGCGTGCTGAGCAACACGGCGGATTGCCATTGGCTTCACTGGATTTGCGCGACGGTGAAGCGATTGGAACCTCGGGCGATTACCATCGGTTTTTTGAAATCAACGGGACGCGTTATTGCCATCTGATCGACCCGCGCACCGGACAACCTGCCGTCGGCACGCAATCGGTAACGATACTGATTCCACCCGGGCCGAATGCCGGCATGCGTTCTGATGCCACATCGAAACCGATTTTTATTGCGGCGGATAAGTGGCGCGATACGGCGCGGCGATTTGGTGTTGATGCAGTTTTGCGAGTTGGTGCTGACGGTACGGTGTCGGCAACTGTGGCGATGCAATCGCGACTCACAATGGAGATCCCAGATATCCCTGTGAAAGTCCAAGAGTAAGAACTCGTTTAGCCGCGAGCATTCAGAAAGTTCAATCAGGGTGCCAGATTCAAGCCGGCTATCAGCGAAATGTGGCCGGAAAACACGGCTGACCGCTTCAGACTAATTGCCGTCGTTCGGATTTCTCGAAAGCGGCCGTTTAACGTTACGGCTGACTAGCAGGTAGCCGGCAGTGGGCAGTTCGACTCATCCACCGGTTAGGTCTTACTTGGTAATGCGCTTGATGATGGCCGGACCTAGTTTTCCCACTGATGCACCTGCTCCAAGGTAGAGTTCGGCCGCCGCTTTGGCAGTGCGCTCAGCAACCTGAAGGAGCGCGTTTATGTTTTCTTCATTTACTTTTGAGCTACGCCTGGTTTCTTCAATTACAACAGATGGTTGAAAGGCTGGGATACCATTCACGAGAAGCTGGTACTGATACCCTGCCTCAACTTGTTCTTCATCCTTAAATAGGCTCTTTACCGTGTCAACCTTTAGATACGGGCGAACACTGACGTCATACAGCTTGACTTGCATTTCAAACTCCGCTCGTGTTCTCTCACGCGTGTCTCTTGCAGTTTCATCTCTGTCCGTTGCGAGTCTTTGCGCAAAGGTTGTTTGCAGTGCTGTCAATTCTGCCACGTGGCCCCGAATAGTGAAAAGCAGCACATTGGAATATCGCGCTTCAACCTGAAAATCGGTAGTCCCGACGTCCTCCATGGGCTAATCCTAAGGCCCAAGCCACTGTCAATAGCAGTCAGTTCGGTTCCAAGGCTGAACGTCTGCTGCCGCTGCATTCCTGCCTTTTAGTGCGTCGATTGAAGTAAATCAACAAGACCCCACAAGAACATGCCAGCTCCTATCAATAATGCAAGCGCAACGTAAAACCAAAAGCTGGCTGGCGAGTCGTCCCGATTGACGATTGAATATCGAGTGTTTATCCATCCATTTTGGATTGCGAATACACCGAAGCCAAAAGGAATCGGAGCGCCGAGGATTAAATCAATCGGCGTGGAAGTCTGGCGAGCGAATCCACCGTGTCTTGCCAGAATTGTCACAATGACGAAGGCAATGTATAAGATCACGATGGTGCGTTGGGTCTTGCTATACATTTCACTTGGCATCGCATTCCCATAACGTTGAAGCTAGCAAGCTTACATCCGAAGCGCTACCGGCACACAGCCGCTCGTGACAGATCGTTGCGAAACCTTGCCCGATTGCGGTGCTCGCTGCGGCTTCCGATACAATGAAACCATGATAGGCATCTTCCTCATTACCCATAGCAGCTATGGCGAATCGCTGATTCAATGCGCTTGCCATGTGCTCAATCATCGGCCGCCGCAAATCGTTCAATTGGGCGTTGCGGCGCAGGATGATCCATTGGATTCGCTGCCGCTGGCGCGCGATATGCTGAAGCTGGTCGACACTGGTGATGGCGTGCTAATCATGACTGATATTTTCGGCGCGTCGCCGGCCAATATGGCGATGAAATTGCTGACACCGGGGCGGGTGGAAGCCGTCGCCGGGGTGAATTTGCCGATGCTGCTGCGCGCGCTGACCTATCGCGACAAGGACATGGAAACACTGGTCACCCGCGCTATCGGTGGCGGCCGCGATGGCGTGGTCAACATGAGCCGGCTCTGAATCATCATGCCCAGAATCGAAACCGAAATCGTTAATAAACTTGGTCTGCACGCGCGCGCATCAGCCAAGCTGACACAACTCGCGGGTTCGTTCAAATGCGAGGTCTGGATGGAACGCGGCAAGCGACGCATCAACGCCAAAAGCATCATGGGCGTGATGATGTTGGCAGCGGGCATGGGTAGCAAGGTCATCATCGACACCAGTGGTGATGGTGAAGATGAAGCGGCGACCGCGTTGCTGGCGCTGATTGCGGATAGATTTGGTGAGGGTGAATGATGTTTGGTAACTCGCCAGTTGGTGCTGGTGACGCGCTGTCAAGTGAGTCGTCATGAGCTTTAGCCTGCACGGTCTGGCGGTTTCGGGCGGCATTGCGATTGGTCGCGCGCATTTGATTTCGCATGCGACTCTGGAAGTCTCGCACCAACAACTCAACGAGCGCGATGTGGCCAGCGAACTAGCACGACTGGATGCGGCGATACGCGTGGTGAGCGCGGAATTGAAATCCTTGCGTGAAGAGGCCGCGTTGCCCGGCGCGCTCTCTGAAGTCGCCGCTTTTGTCGATTTGCACGCGATGATTCTGGAAGACCCGGCGCTGGTCGAGGC
>JANYAW010000018.1 GCA_025361105.1 Rhodocyclaceae bacterium
TGAAATGGGTACCAAACAACAGCACTAACAGCCCTAGCGTAATACCTGCCGCAACACCCGCTTTGAGGCGCGGCATGAGAAGGATTAGATACAAAGCGATAAGCAGGAAAACACCCAATTCAACTAATCGTCCCCACGACGGCGCAATGAAAAAATGCTCTGACAACAAACTCGCGGTGGCATGCGCTTGCATCAATACGGCTGGCATGCTGGCGTTGATTGGGGTAACGAACACGCTGCCGATGCCTGCCGAAGTCGGACCGATCAGGACAATTTTGTCGCGATATTTGTCAAGTGGAATTTTGCCGCTTTTGACATCAAAAAACGAATCCACGGGAAAGGCTGGTTGACCGCCGGCGCCGTCTTTGTAATAGAAGGTCAACATGCGCGTCGCTTCGTCAGTGGCGATTTTGCGGTTGCCTAATTGCACTGACTCACCGGGACGAACTTTAAGATCGGCCGGCGTGAGATTCAAGCTCTTGCTGGCGACGGCCAAGGAAAGCGAAGGAATCGCTTTATCAAAATACGAAACCACCAAAGGTTCGGTGCGCACCGCGCCATCGACATCCGGCGTGACATTCAGGTGACCAATCACTGCGGCAACTGCACCCAAAGGTGGAATCACCCCGGCATCAACCGCTTGGGTCGGAACCGCATAACCGCCGTCGGTGGCAGTAAAGGCAATCGCGTTTTTAAGCACGAAATCAGGCAAATCTTTATCGGGCCGACCATGCGGTTCGCCAGTCACAAACAACATTGGCAAGGCCACATTGCCCGCGTTGGCAAACGCCTGCGCCAGTCGGCGATCGGTGTTGAGTTTTTTCTCGGCCTCTATCAAGGTGGACTCGACCTGCGGGCAAAGCGGCGTTGCCATCGGTGCGGCTTGAGGTGCCAGCACCGCAACCGGCGATTCAGGAACCGCAGCACCGGCCGCCGGCGTTGCGGCGGCGGCGGTGACAGGCAACGCCACATTGCATGCGGTAATCATTTGGTTCACGTAGGCCAAACCGGGATCAAGTTGCGGCTCGGAAAAGAATATCGTGGTGGCAATGACTTTGGCTTTGGCGGCGGCCAACTTTTCCACCATGTCGGCCATGATGTCGCGCGACCAGGGCCAGCGGCCAATGTTGTCGAGACTTTGCTTGTCAATCGCGATCACCGCGATTTTGTCGGATGCCACTCGCGTAGTCGCCGCCACACCGATGTCATAAGCCTTGCGTTCCAGGCTTTGCAGTAGCTCGCCGTTGCCCAGCACCAAAATAACGATGCTGACGATCAGACTAAAAAACCAGTCACTCTTCCAGAATCCGACTTTGCGCATAATTGGTTGCCCCTGCGAATCAATCAAACGATCAAAAAATAGCCGCGACGTGCCTAGTGCCTGACCATTGTTACTTCATGCCGCAACGCCGTCAATAACTTTCAAGGCGTTCTCCTTCCCTTTCAAGGGGGAGGGAGAATTCAACTTTGCAATCATGCCGAATTTATTTGCTTCGACGGTGTGTCACCAGCACCAACTGGCGAACTGGTGGCAATTGCGCCAATTACAAAAGCGCCTTAAGCAATTTAGCCATTTCGGATGGATTGCGCGTTACCGTAAAACCGCATTCCTCCATGATCGCCAGCTTGGCATCGGCGGTGTCTGCGCCACCAGAAATCAGCGCGCCAGCATGACCCATGCGCTTGCCAGCCGGAGCGGTCACGCCCGCGATAAATCCAACTATCGGCTTTTTCATATTGGCCTTGCACCACACCGCCGCTTCAGCTTCGTCCGGCCCGCCGATTTCGCCAATCATGATGACCGCATCGGTCTCTGGATCGTCGTTGAAGGCACGCATGATGTCGATGTGCTTCAGACCATTAATGGGATCACCACCGATACCCACGGCAGTTGATTGACCAAGACCAATTTCGGTTAATTGGCCAACTGCTTCGTAGGTCAAAGTGCCAGAGCGCGAGACCACCCCGATGCGACCCTTGCGATGGATATGACCGGGCATGATGCCAATCTTGATTTCTTCTGGCGTAATCAACCCGGGGCAATTAGGCCCGAGCAATAAGGTCTTTTTGCCGCCCGCCGCTTCTTTGGCTTTCATCTTGTTGCGCACGATCAACATGTCACGCACAGGAATGCCTTCGGTGATGCAAATCGCTAAATCCAGATCGGCTTCGCAAGCTTCCC
>JANYAW010000034.1 GCA_025361105.1 Rhodocyclaceae bacterium
GTCACCCGTCATTCCCGCGGATGCGGGAATCCAGTAGTCAAATCAACTCACGCGATTGATAAACCTTCGCGCCGGGTCTCGGCCCGGCAGCCGAGTTCTTTCTTGCTACGCGGCAAGAAAGAACCAAACGAGTTTGACAAATGCGGCGCCCCTATCGTCGGCCCTGCGGGCTGCCCGAGTTCCACAGCCTTGTCACGGCTAGTTGCTAAACTCGCGATGAACCCGCTCGGACAACGCAACTGGAATTCCCGTGACAAGACTGCGGAACTCGGCGACTCAAAGGGGAAGCGGGTGACACTCGATCATCAGTGCGTAAAAATGCGATTTGAATGAGCCGTGACCGATATGTTTTGTGTGTAAAGTGAGTTGCGTGCAGACACTGAAGCTTGTTGAATCGCTGCCGGTAGTTTGGCGGTCGATTTTAGGTTGGGCATTTACCTTGCCATGAGCTTCACCACTAAACCCACCAAACAGGAATTTATCAGAATGAATTCAACACATGACCCGCAACGCAGGTCGCTGATCAATGGCAGCCTTGCCCTATTGCTTATGTCTGCCTTTGGGTGCTCAACCCAACCACCGAAACCAGCACCAATTGAAGTTGACGTTTCAGGGGTTGATAGCGTGCCAAAGCTCATTCACGCCATAAAGAAAGCGGCGGCGGGGCGACTTCCAGATCGCATGCCGGATACCGAATTTATTTCCGAATTTGCCCGGACATTTGTTGATAACGCAAGGGCTGCGGCAGAAAATGGATTCAAAATTCCGCAGTGGGTGCTTGATAAACTGCCTACGCGCAAAGTGGTATTTCCGGTTTTAGGAGTAATGATTTTTACTGCCTATGGAATCCTATTCGCCATTCCTGTGGAAACTGTAATTGTCGCTGTTCTCGGATCAATTGCCCTCATGGTGACAGCAATTCTTGTAGCCATTCGTGTGCTGTTGCAGTCGAACGCAAAGGTTTGAGAAAGGCGAGAGCAACCCGGTAGCCCACAGGGACGCTGCGCGATGAAGCCGCGCAGCGCCGGTGACTTCTACGTTCGGCCGCTCAAGCTGCCACATCACGACACCATCCTCGTCTGTGAATATTTGGGTACAGGCTGCGGTTTCACCACAAATCTCGCCAGTTGGTGCTGGTGACATGCCGTTCAGCGCAGATGGACGAAACGTACAACTGGCGACTACAACCCCAATCGCCGTTTCTCCAGCGCCGCTTTGATCTGCCCCATCACCAGTGCCGCCGCTTTTTCGCCTTCCAGTACCGCCTTGTGCCGCCCGGCGAAATCTGTTGCAGGAAGCTCGGCGGTAATCGGGCGCACGACGATATCTGCGTCAAGCTGTTCATGACGACTAATTGTCTGGCCCATGATGGCGAAGGTTTGCAGCATGACATCGCTGGTGCTGCGGGTTTTTCCGTCGGCGGGTTTGGCGGAGATGTCTACAGCGATGACAAATGTGGCGCCGAGTTTTTTGGCGATGTTGATTGGCAAGGGGCTGACCAAACCACCGTCGACGAAATCGTTGCCGTTGATTTGTACCGGTTGGAAAATGCCGGGTACGGCGGATGACGCGCGCACTGCTGCGCCGGTGTTGCCAGTGGTGAAAATGGTGGCCTCGCCGGTCTTTAGATTGGTGGCGACCGCGGCGAAATGACGCGGCAGTTTTTCCAACGGGCGATTACCGATGATGCGATTGACAAAGTTTTGCAGCGCTTCGCCTTTGATCACGCCGCGATCCGGCAATGACCAATCGCTGACTTGGCTTTCGTCCATTTCCAATGCGACTTTTTGCAATTCAAATCCGTTCAAGCCGGACGCATAGAGCGCGCCGACCAATGCGCCAGCGCTGGTGCCGACGATGATGTCGGGGACTATGCCTTGCGCTTCGAGCGCTTTGATCACGCCGATATGGGCGAAGCCGCGTGCTGCACCACCGCCTAGCGCCAGACCGATTTTGATTGGCGCTGGCTCGGCGATTGGTGTGGCGGTGAGGTTGGATGCGGTCGATTTTTCACCCAGCGAAACGCATCTGCTGAGGAGCGTGGCCAGTAGCGTGGTGAACAGCGCGGCGAACATTCGGCGGCGAGATGGAATC